>CAZZKI010000211.1:0-3060 GCA_964654785.1 uncultured Solirubrobacteraceae bacterium | reverse complement strand
GTCTCAGTTGCAGTGCGAATAATGGTGCGCGGCTTACCAAGGCAGTCAATTGTGTCCGGCTTGCCGTAGTACGTGTCAATCAACATTGCTCGAACTCCTCGGCGCAACTGGGACGAGATGTTGACCCCCTGGTTAGGGATTCCCCAACCATCCTGCTTGTTGGACATTGAGTTGTGAGTCCCCGGCAGGACCACCTTGTCCAAAGTCCTCGTGCAGAGCTTTGAAGAGCCGTTGCAACTGGTCGCAGCGCCAGCGGCGGCAGCTGTTAAGCCGGACAGGGCGAGGGCAGCAGTCGTAGCGAGCAGGACACGTGAAGTTTTCATGCACTCAGTCTGGCACAGCGGACCAAGGTCCGACAACTTTCAATCGGGTCTAGCTCACTCTCGCGCTGGTGCCAACCCGCCCGCCTCGGCTTCACCCAAAGGGAAGGCAGGCAGCCTGCTCGTCAGCAGGAGAGCGAGCAAGGCAAGGATCGCGACGATTGAGAGCGCAAGCCTGAGGCCGTCCACTTGTGAATCCATGTAGTGCTTTGCAACACCGTCAACCTCAGCTTGGCTGAGGCCAGCGCTCTCGGCTGCTGCAACGGCGGCGGATTCCGGAACGACCTGAACTCCGGCCTTTGTCTTTTCAGCTACCTGAGTCTTTACTGCCTGAGGGAGGCTTGGGTCGGCAGCAACGCTCTCTTGAAAACCGGTTGTGAGGCTTGACAGCAGGATGCCTCCGATCAGGGCTGTGCCAAGTGCCATTCCGAGGTTCTGGGCGGTGCCCTGGAGTCCGCCCGCCTCGCCGGTCGACTTCTCATCCACTGAGCTCATGATGATGTTTCCAAGCTGGCTCATGATCAGCCCCATGCCAGCTCCAGCAATTGCCATGCCGATGGCAAATGGAGCCGACTCAAAGTCAGGGGTGATCTTGCCGACGAGAACGATCAGTCCTGTGGAAAGGACAATCAGCCCCAGTCGCACCGCAAGTCTTGGCGAGTGAGAGGTTGCGATCCGCGGGCCCGCAAGTGAGGCAACAATCATGGCCAGCGAGAGGGGAAGGATCGCGATGCCTGTGTCGAGCGCGTTCTTCTCCAGTGTGACTTGCAGAAACACGGGGAGGACGAAGAACATCCCGCCGAGTACTAGCTGAGTTGCGCCGAGCATTTTGAGGCCCGCACCCAACTGAGGGATCTTCAAAAGCGATGGCCGCAGCAGCGACTGCTCACCGCGTTCCTCAAGACCGCGAGCTCTGCGCAGGTACAACGAGAGGATTGCGATGCCGAACCCAACCATGAACGGCACAGGGGATAGGCCCAGCGGGCTGACGGTGTGGCCGTTGACGACCGGAGGATTCGTTGGTGTGATGAAGCCCCACGAGCTTGCCTTGAGGATTCCGAGCACGATGAAGGCCATTCCTGAAGCTGTCAGGAGAATGTCCACAAGGGAGAGCTTGCCGCCTTCCGGCTTGGTCCCAACAAGTTTGCGCAGTCCAACTGCTAGCAGTCCGACGACGATCACCGTCTCAGCTGCGAACACCCAGCGCCAAGAGAAGGTTGTGGTGACGTAGCCGCCAATAAGTGGCCCTGCTGCCGCGCCAGCACCGGCGATACCACCGAGTATTCCGTAGGCCACCGCGCGGTCTTTTCCGGAGTAGGTGGCGGCTGTCAGGGCCATGATCGCCGGCATTACGAGAGTCGCTCCGAGGCCTTCAACCAACGACCATCCGAGCAGCAACACCGGGAGGTTTGGAGAGAGGGCAGTAGTCAGAGAGCCAGCTCCGTAGATGAGAAGACCAATCGCGAATGCTTTGCGTCGCCCGAGGAGATCGCCGAGGCGGCCGCCGGTCATCATGAAGGCTCCCATCACCAGCGCGTACGAAGTGATGGCAAGTTGAACGCCAGAGATGGTTGTGTTGAGGTCTTCCACAACGGCGCTGATCGACACATTCATCACAGTCGTGTCGAGCACCATGATGAATTGGGCGATTGCCAAGACGATGACTGGTGTCCATTTGCCTTTGCTGTTCATGATGGAAAACCCTAGCCCCCAGGTGGGCGGCCGGGTGAGAGGTGCCAAGTAGACGCTTAAGCCAGATTTGCTGTGTAGTTCTGCCGATGAAGGAGACTTGCCACTCGCCCCTTACAGGCATGGTTGAAGCTGTCCTCGCTTCCGACGGCGAGTTCATTGGCGCTGGAGAGGCAGTTCTCCTCGTGGAGTCAATGAAGATGCACCATGAGGTTGTTGCTCCTTTCGCAGGACGGGTACTAGCCATGAGGGTTGGCAAGGGCGACCAAGTTGAAGAGGGACAGGAGCTGTTTGAAGTGGAACCTGCTGAGGCTGATGCGAGCGGTAACGCCGACGGCCCGGAGGCGACTGGGCCGGGGAGCAACGAGGCTTTGGATGAGGTACTTCGCCGAAGGGCACTCATTGAGGACGCTGCTCGGCCTGAGGCAGTAGCCAAGCGCCAAGCACTCGGACGCCGCACTGCGCGGGAGAACATCGCTGACCTCTGCGACGACGGCAGCTTCTCCGAGCACGGAGGACTTGCCATCGCAGCGCAGCGCTTGCGTCGCCCAGTTGAGGAACTTATTGAGAAGACGCCTGCTGACGGGATGGTCTGCGGCGTCGGAAGCGTTAACGGGGAGCTCTTCGCAGGCAAGTATGCCCGCTGCGTGGCGATGTCCTACGACTACACGGTCCTTGCTGGCACCCAAGGAGTCCGTAACCATCGCAAGACCGACCGGATGATTGAACTGGCCGAGCGCCAGCGGCTACCGATCGTGCTCTTCGCTGAAGGAGGAGGAGGCAGGCCAGGTGACACGGACCAATCCGAACTCTTCCACCTGGTTGTTCCAACCTTCCGCAACTTCGCGAAGCTTTCTGGCCTGGTTCCCCGGGTGGGTATCGCTTCTGGAAGGTGTTTTGCCGGCAACGCCGCGCTGCTCGGTTGCTGCGATGTAGTGATTGCGACGCCCGACGCCACAATCGGGATGGGCGGCCCAGCGATGATCGAAGGCGGTGGCCTCGGGGCCTATTCGCCAGAAGAGGTTGGCCCGGCTCCGAGCCTCGTTGAGCC
>CAZZKI010000210.1:0-3088 GCA_964654785.1 uncultured Solirubrobacteraceae bacterium | reverse complement strand
GCCAACGAGATCCCCAATTCCGCGGACGGCGACCCGAACGAGGTGGCTCGCGCAGGTGTTGAGATTCTCGTCGGTCGAATCCGAACCACTCTTGCCCGCTACGGAGTCGAGTTCGACCACTGGTTCTCGGAGGCAACCCTTCACGGCGAGGCAGATAGCCGAGTGGGGGATGTCTGCGACGCACTCCAACGAGGCGGGCACGCCTTTAGCGAGGACGGCGCACTGTGGCTTCGCTCAACCGACTTTGGTGATGACAAGGACCGGGTGCTTGTCCGTTCCGAAGGTGGCCCAACTTACTTTGCCGCGGACATTGCCTACCACGCTGACAAGCTCGCGAGGGCCGACAGGCTGATTGATGTCTGGGGTGCAGACCACCACGGCTACATGGCAAGAATGCACGCTGCAATTGAGGCGCTGGGTGACGATCCCGCGCGACTTGAGCTGGTGATCATGCAGTTCGTCAGCCTCGTCGAAGGCGGGGACAGGGCGCAGATGAGTAAGCGCCGGGGTGACTTCGTCACGCTTGACGACCTCCTTGATGAGATTGGCGTTGACGCAGCCCGCTGGTTCATGCTCCAGAGGTCACACGACACCATGGTTGATCTGGACCTTGACCTTGCTCGTGAGCACAGCTCTGAGAACCCCGTCTACTACGTCCAGTACGCCCATGCTCGCGCGTTCTCAGTGATTGACAAGGCAGGCGCTCCAGTTCCCGAATCTCCAAACCTGCCAGGTGACCTTCATGAGTCTGAGAAGACTCTGATCCGCAGGCTCGCCTCATGGCCCGAGGAGCTGGCTGAGGCAGCTGAGCGTCGCGCTCCGCACAGGATCTGCGCGTTCGCTTTGGTGCTTGCGCAGGAGTTCACTGCCTTCTACCGAGATTGCCGAATTGTCGGGGCCTCGGATGACGAGCGTGACTTCCGCCTCGCGTTGGCAGATGCGGCCAAGAACCAGATTGCAACCGCGCTTGGCCTGCTTGGCGTCAGCGCGCCGAACGAGCTCTAGTCGCGAGCTCGCAGTTCAGCGTCAACACGCTTGGCGTCTTCCCCGGAAAGGGGCTGTACCGGCTCCGGTTTGTCTGGAGACGCAGGGCGGCGCCACGAGCGGACCACCGCGACGAGGCCGCCAATTGCAAGAAGGATCAGTGCTGCGGGGACAAGCCAGGCCCAGAGGTCAAAGCCGTCGGACTTGGGTGTTGCGAGCACTTGGTTGCCGTACTGCTGAACAAGTGCATCTTCGATCTCAGACTTTGTCTTGCCAGCTGCGATCAACTCTGTAATCAGGGCTCGCTCGCGTTTTGCGGCAGGCGCTTCACGCGCAAGGGACAGTGGAACTCCGCAGACAGTGCACATGACAGCGTCTTCGATCTCAGCAAGGGTCGGTTTGGCTTCGCTTGCGAACGCCATGGTCGGCACTGCCAGCGAGGCAGCAGCCAAGATCGCTACAAGCTTCATCACTTGATGCTCACCGGCCCAAGCAAGAGTGAGAGGTTGTCGTCCAGCCATTTCGCGCTCACCTGACCGCGACTAATGGCGAGGACCTTCCCTTTGCGGTCAATGATGAAGGTCTCAGGCAGTCCTTTGGTTCCCCAAGCGCGGGCAAATGTGCCGTCCACATCGCGAAGCTCGGGGTAAGTCATACCCGCCTTCTCAGCGAATGCCTTGGCATCAGGAATTGAGTCGTTCCATGTCACGCCTACAACTGTGGCACCTTTACGCGCGATCGCCTGTTGGGTCCGTTCAAGTAGAGGTCCCTCCTCACGGCATGGTGGGCACCATGACGCCCAAATGTTCAGGACGACCACGCGTCCCTTCCAATCTGAGAGAGCGGCCTCTCCGCCATCAAGCTTTGGCAGCTTCTTGTTCCATTGAGGAGCCGGCGGGAACTTGCTTGACTTGACGGCTTGGTCAAGCGATCTGTCATCGCCAGTGTTTGAGACACCAAAGATGATGAGGGCCGCAAAGCCGCCGGCAACGACTACGGCGATGAGGGGGAAGATCAGCCTGCGCACCGCGCCAGCGTACCTGTTAGCCCGCTGGGGGTAGCATTGGGCGCAGTGCGGGATTAGTTCATCGGTAGAACGCCAGCTTCCCAAGCTGGAGAGACGGGTTCGATTCCCGTATCCCGCTCTCTACGGAGCTAAAGGCTTGAAGGTACAGAGGGCATGACCTTCAACCCAGCCTTGCGGGCCTTGGTCATCAGCGTATTCATCAGGTCGTTTTGCTTGCTCAAGATTTTGAGGTCAAACGTCTCACCGGCGAGGGTCGCGGTGACCTCTCCAATGTTGTGACGAGCATCTCGGGCAGCTGAGGCAACTGCACCGAGTCGTGCCTTTTCAGCGCTGCTGACGACAAGCTCGAGTCGACGGTTGAGTGAAACCGCAGCTTTCCGGGCCAGATCACGTTTGCCCGCTGAGAGACTGGCGTCGCTTGCCCTCTTGGCGGGGGACCAAATGAAGCGTTGCCAAGTGCCCATCGCGACACTGGTTCTGTAAGTCGCCAGCTGGCGGGGCGTTTTGGCCTTCGCAGCTGCAGCATTGTCCGCTGCGTCCTGCTTCGCCTTCTTCTCACGCGCAATCTTTCGCTGAGTGTCGAGGTACTGGGTCAGCGAGTCGTACCTATGTCGGCTAACAGCTCGCTTGTTGGCTTGGCCGTGGATGTTCTTCACATCCTTGCTGCCACAGCCGATCCCCGGAACAAAGAGAACTGCTGCAAGGGCAGCAACTGCCAGTCCCAGAGCTACGCCGATTCCGACGCGTTGCCGCTTGTCCGTCACTTCTTCACCGGTTGAGCAAAGATCGTGAGGATCTCGCCGATTGCGAGGTCGCTGTCCATTGAGTGGCGCATTGGCCTGCGTGACTTGACCGAATAGCTGTTCCGCCGCCCTTCGCGACGCCTCTCCACATAACCCTCTTCAACGAGCTCACTGACGATCCGCTGAGCAGCGCGCTCAGTGATCTCTACCCGTTGGGCGATTTCTCGTACTCGGATGCCCGGATCCCGTGCGATACAGATCAGCACGTGAGCGTGGTTAGTGAGGAAGGTCCATGTAGCCATGGCCGCAAGGGTAGTGGCTGCTACCAGGGCTG
>CAZZKI010000209.1:0-3089 GCA_964654785.1 uncultured Solirubrobacteraceae bacterium | reverse complement strand
GACTGTCTCACGTGGGTCCGCGTTGAGCTGCGACAACTCACTGTCAGGGTTGAACCGAGACATGCGCTCGTCGAAGTTCTCGATTGTGCGACGGACCTCGTTAGCCATTACCTCGCTTGACGGTGATTCAGAGCCGTCAGACGCTGGGCCGACCAAAACGCGAAGCTTGCAGCCCATGGCGCGGAATGTCAGGTCATGTTCGGGGAGTGCCATTTGATCAGCCGCCCGATGCGCCGCTCGACACAGGAGGAGGTGGGGTGTAGCTCGGTGCGCTGTAACTCGGCGCGCTGTAGCTGGACGATCCACCGCTTGAGTAGCCGCCGCTTGAATACCCGCCGCTTGAATAGCCACCGTCGGAGTAACCGCCGCTTGAATAGTCGTCGTAGGTCGGCTGAACCTCTACGCGCTTGATCACATAGTGCTTCACCTTGCGGTGGACGACCTTCCGCTTCTGCTTGCCGTGGCCGAGCGCAGGGTCCTTGCCAATCGCGACTTGCCACCCGAGCAGGCTGAGGAATGCGACGAAGGTAACCATGCCAACAGCAATGACTGACTTGGGCCCAACTTTGCCCTTGCGCTTACGTTTTGCAGGACGAGGCGTTGGCTGTCTTGGTTGATCAGTCATCGGCGCCCTCACGCTCTTCGTCGTGATGCTCTGACTCGCGACCCTCATATTCTTCTGACTCATTCCAGCCGCCGCTGCTGTGAGAGCTCACAGTCGGTGCCTGGCGTGAGGCGTTGCTATCCCCTGAGGTATTGGCTGCGGTGTAGGCGGTCCCGCTTGAGCTAGGAGTGTTTGAGACCACTACGGGGCGGGCCACTGGCCGCGGCTTCGCCTTGACCTTGACCGTCTTGTGGATCGTCTGTACATCAGTGATCACGATGGGAGCTTCCGCCACAGTCTTTGGCGGCTTGGGCTGAGGGCCCCACATTCCGGCTGCGAGAGATGCAAAGCCACCGAGTGTTGCCAGCGTGGCTCCTGTTGAAATTAATGCCTTCTTGCTGATCATCTCCGGTGCCTCCAGTGGCGGTTGACGCTTGAGTTGAGTGTGGCGGCTGTTCGGTAAGCCCTTTCCAAACTCAAGTCATTGTTGAGTGAAGAGGTAAGAACAGCGTGAGAAACCCCCGAAAACTCCTTAAATAGGGTGTGATGGGTGTAACCTGCGGAGCATGGATACAACCCCCCAATCCGAAGGTCGCATTCTCTACGTTGAGGATGATCCGACTTATCTGGAACTAATCCCCAAGAACCTTGAGCGCGGCGGTTTTGAGGTCATGACCGCTCAGTCCGTACGCGAGGCGTTGAGCCTCCTTGACCAGTACGGGGCGCCTGATCTTGCGCTGCTTGACCTCGGTCTTGCGGATGACGCAGAAGGTGGCTTCAGGCTGATCATTGAGATTCGTGCGAAGGACCGCACTGTGCCGATTGTCGTGCTTTCAGCTGATGCCACTGACAGCAGCAAGAATCGCGCACACAATTTCGGTGCCCTTGACTTCATCGTCAAAGACAGCGACGACGCAAAGCCAGGCGTGCTTATTCCACAGTTGAAGTCATGGATGAATTTCGTCAACACTCTGCGCAAGCGTGTTACGACCAGCTCAGAGGAGCCGGTTGACATCGGTCCGCTCCATGTTGACTTCTCGCGTTACGAGGCGACGCTGGACGGTGAGGCTTTGATGCTCAGCCATAAGGAGTTTGAACTCCTCAGGCGACTTATTGCTGATGCCGGCAAGGTAGTGACTCGGGAGCAGTTGATGGCCGATGTGTGGGATGAGAACTGGTTTGGTTCGACCAAGACCCTTGATGTCCACATTGGGTGGCTCAGGCGCAAGCTTGGCGACGATCCTGCTGACCCGAAGTTCCTCTTCACTGTTCGTGGGGTTGGCTTCCGCTTTGCATCGCCTGAGGAAGTGAACTCGAACTGAGCCTCAGGGCGCGTCTTCTCGGGGCGCTCGCCTACATCCTGATCCTCGCGATCGTTGCTCTTGAGGTTCCGCTTGGCATCAACGTCGTAGACCGCATCAACGGCGAGGTACGGAATCAGGCCCTTTCTCAGGCAGATGTGGTCGCCGCGGCTGCGAACGACGCCATGGAGCCGCCCGAGCTCGCGAAGCTTGACGAGCTGGCGGCAACAAACTCAAAGACAACTAAGGGCCGAGTCCTAATTGTTGACTCAAAGGGATTTGCACTGAGTGACAGCGCTGGCCCGGGTCGAACTGGTGCCGACTACTCAACCAGGCCTGAGATCGCTGCAGCGATCAAAGGCGAGAAGGTGCAGGACGAGCGCTATTCCCAAACCTTGAAACGCGACATCCTCGCCACAGCCGTTCCGGTGGTGCACCTAGGGAAGACAGTCGGAGTGGTTCGAATCACTCAGTCCACAGATGAGATTGGTACCTCCATCCAGCGAGCCATCCTGACCCTTGTTGCGATCGGGCTGATCGTTCTGCTCCTCGGGTTGACCGCAGGCTGGTTTATCGCTGACGCGCTTACACGGCCAATGCGACAGCTGGAGGAGACAGCTGAGCGAGTGACTGCAGAGGACTTGAATGTTCGCGCCGACGTCACAGGCCCGAGCGAGCAACGCAAGCTTGCGACTGCCTTCAACTCCATGCTGGAGCGGCTGGCCGAGTTCATTGAGGAACAAAACCAGTTCCTTCGCGATGCGTCGCATCAGCTGAAGACGCCAGTCGGGGCAATCAGGCAGCGTCTTCAGGAAATCGAGGCTCTGTCCGATAACCCTGAAGTCCGGGAGCAGGCTCAGAAGGCCGACGAAACAGCTGTGCGGATGAAGTCAATTACCGACAACATGCTGCACCTTGCGCACCTGATGACGGACGAGACGCCGCACATTGAATTGCTCGACCTTGAGTCCTACGCGAAGGCGCTTGTCTCCCGCTGGCAAGCTGGAAACAGGACTCTTGAGACTGATGTGGAGATAGTCCTAGGCTCAACCGCTCCGGGTGCTGTCCCCTACGGGGCCTGCGCCCGAGAGCACTTGGACACAATCACCGACGCGCTCGTCGAGAACAGCGTTGCCTACAGCGGAGGCGCAGGACCGATTGAGATTTCAGTTGTTGACCACGGC
>CAZZKI010000208.1:0-3089 GCA_964654785.1 uncultured Solirubrobacteraceae bacterium | reverse complement strand
CATCGTCAGTCGAGTACGACGAGAGTGTCGCCCTCAGATACCGCTTGACCCTCTTCGCAGCGGATCTCGGCAACAGTGCCTGAGTCTTCAGCTTCAACTGGCATCTCCATCTTCATTGACTCGAGGATTACGACCGTGTCGCCCTCGTCAATGGTGTCGCCAACCTTGACTTCGATCTTCCAAACAGTTCCGGTGATGTGTGCTTCTACGTCTGACACTGCGCCTCCCTAGGTCTTGCGCTCGCTTAAGTCTGCTGGCGAAGGTACCGCCAGCAGCGGCGGTCGCCAGTACTCTGCGGGGCCAGTGTTACTCGCAATTGACCAAGGGACCACTGGCTCCACATGCCTTGTCTTCAGCCTTGAAGGCGAGCTGCTGGGGCGCGCCTATCGCGAGTTCAGCCAAGGCTTCCCAAAGCCGGGGTGGGTTGAGCACGACGCCAAGGAGATTCTTGAAGTCACCTTGGCAGTTGCGCGGGAAGCGATTGACGATGCCGCAGTGCCAGACGGCGGGTTGACAGCAGTCGGCATCACCAACCAGCGTGAGACGACTGTCGTCTGGAACAAAGAGACCGGCGAGCCATATGCGCCGGCCATTGTTTGGCAGGACAGGCGTACAGCTGATCGCTGCGACGAACTGAAAAGCGAAGGCTTTGAGCCACTGATTCGCGAGCGCACTGGCCTGGTCCTCGATTCGTACTTCACTGCGACCAAGATCGAATGGCTCCTCGACAACGTGCCGGGCCTGCGTGAAGAGGCCGCGGCAGGCCGCGCGATAACAGGCACGATTGACACGTGGCTTAGCTGGAACTTGACTGGCGAGCATGTGACCGACCCGTCCAACGCTTCCCGTTCCCTCCTTTTCGACATTGGCTTAGGCGAGTGGGATGCGGATCTGCTCGACAAGTTCAACATCCCCGCCCAGATCTTGCCCCGTGTGGTCCCGAGCGTGGGAGTTGTGGGGCATGTCAAGCCAGAGTTGCTTGCCGGGCACCGTGCGCCCCTTGCGGGAATCCTCGGCGACCAGCAGGCCGCTCTGTTCGGTCAAGCTTGCTTTACCCCCGGTGAGGCGAAGGCAACGTACGGCACTGGTTCCTTCATCCTGATGAACTCAGGTAGGACAGCACCGCCGCCAGTGGACGGATTACTCAGCACTGTCGCGTGGGGGATCGGCGATCGCCTTGACTATGCGCTGGAGGGAAGCGTCTTCGTGGCTGGGGCTGCAGTCCAGTGGCTCCGCGACGGCCTTGGATTGATTGAGTCGGCCTCCGAGACCGAGGCTCTTGCACGCTCGGTTGAGTCAACTGACGGAGTGCACTTTGTTCCCGCGATGACTGGCCTTGGCTCGCCATGGTGGGACCCTGACGCCAGGGGAACAATCACTGGCATCACCCGAGGGACGACAAAGGCCCACCTTGTGCGTGCGACTCTGGAGGGCATTGCCTTCCAAGTTGCTGATGCGGTTGGTGCGATGGTCGGGTCGTCGGGTTACGAACTAACTGAGCTTCGCGGCGACGGTGGGGCCACAGCAAACGACTTCCTTATGGCGTTCCAAGCCGACCTGCTTGGTGTACCGCTGAGCGTCCCAGAGGTCGCTGAGACGACCGCACTCGGCGCTGCCTTTGCCGCCGGTATCGGCGTTGGGGCCATGACGCTGGATGACGCCGCGAGGAGTCGCCGCGTGCGCGTGACCCATGAGCCGTCCATCGGGGCTGATGAGCGCGCGGAGTTGATGGCCGGCTGGCACGAGGCGCTTGACCGCGCCCGCTCAACCCGAGCCTGACGTTGCCGCGGTGCCTAGGCCAGTTAGGCTGCGGGCATGGCAGACAAGCCACACGACCCATCTGGAATTAAGGCGCAGGTCTACAAGGACGACCGCCCGGCCGAATACTTCGAGCCGTTCCATCAACGCGCTCGTGACCGCAAACCGGATGTCGTCTACGAAATCGTCCGAGTCCTCACCAGTCTGATCGGCTGGATCATCTACCGAGGGAAGTCAATTAGCCCGGAGAACGTTCCAGACGGACCGGTAATCCTTGCTCCCAATCACTTCTCCAACTTGGATCACTTCTTCGCCGGGATGGCATTGAGGCGTCACGTCCGCTTCATGGCAAAGAGCCAGCTCTTCAAGCCGCCCATGCAGTGGGTCTACACGCACGGTGGGGTGTTCCCAGTCAGGCGCGGGTTCCGTGACGACGAGGTGTTCGTCACTGCCGAAAAGATCTTGGACGACGGTGGCTGTGTGCTCATGTACTGCGAAGGTGGGCGCTCGCGCACAGGTGGAATTGGCACTGAAGCCAAGGCGGGCATTGGCCGGCTTGCGCTCGATACCGGCGTTCCGATCGTTCCGATCGCAATTCACGGCTCAAGCCACGTGCGGCACTGGCGTAAGTTCGTGCTCCCTAAGGTGACAATTCAGTACGGCACTCCCATCCGCTGGGACAAGGTTGAGGGTTCAACCCGCGAGCAGCAGCAGGAAGTCGCAGACGAGGTCTTGAGGCAGATCACCGAGATCTACGAAGGGCTCGAAACTCACGGGCGCCGCGCAGTAATCAAGTCCGCGCGCAAAGCCCGCACAGCTGGCGCAGGCCAGCCTGCCGCCAGCTAGTCGCCGCTGGAGCCGTAAACAGCGTCCAGTCGGTTCCAAGCTTCAGCGTCATGGCCTGGGATCACAACCGCGTTCGGCGTCTGCTTCATGTAGTTCCGAATCTCGCGAATGCTTCGCTGGAACTGGTGCTCGTCAGCGTGCAGCAGCGGGCGAGCCTCACCTTCCAAGACCGCGAGAGTTGGCACTGAGTCGCCCATTACGAGCACCTCACCATGGTCAAGCCTCAGGATCACCGACTGGTGGCCATCGGAATGGCCAGGAGTTGACACTAGGCGGACTGAGCCATCGCCAAAGAGGTCAACGGTGCGCGAGAACCCCGCGAAGTGCTCTGCGTCCTCTCCGAAGAAGTCAATCGCGCGCCAGTCAACTGCGATGTCGAACTGTTCACTCACATATCCGTTCTGCCAACTACCGCGCTGGTGGGCCGCATCCCATTCCTTCGTGTCAGTCACGAATGTTGCGCTTGGGAAGTCCTTGCAAGCTGA
>CAZZKI010000207.1:0-3099 GCA_964654785.1 uncultured Solirubrobacteraceae bacterium | reverse complement strand
AGGCGTCCTTGAGCCAGCCGTGCAGCGGCACAGCTGGCATCTTCACGAGGAAGGCAGCTGCGAAGCAGAGGAACAGCCAGTTCTGCGTGCCCTTGGCGAGGCGGACGTGCGCAAGGCTGCTGAAGAGGAAGTCAATGTGCTTGCCACTCACATCCGCTGCGTAAACGCCTGTCGCGACAGCTGCGGCGAGCATCAGGAGCGAGCCAGCGAGGGTGTAGATCACCATCTTCAGAGTCGCCGCAGCACGCTCGCCCGTTCCCCATTGGCCAACAAGGAAGTAGAACGGAACGAGCATCAGGTCGAAGAAGAGGACGAAGAGGATCAGGTCTTGGGCCAGCAGGGCGCCGATCACCGATGAGGCGCCAAGGCCAAGGTGGAAGAAGAAGAGGCGCGGGTTCTCAGGTTGGCGCAGGCTGAGGGCGAGTACAACGCTTGCGTAAACGAACGCTGCCAGCACAACGAGGGCGAGGTTGAGTCCGTCAATCGTCAGCGCCCAGTGAATTCCAAGCTGGGAGACCCAAACCTCATCCACCTTGAACTGGTTGCCACCAAGGCGACTCTTCCAATCCAGAGCGATTCCAATCGCAAGGCCGAGCGTCCCGAGAGCACCAATCAAGCTCACAGCCGCGACAGCCTTCCGGCCGAGGACTGCGCCAGCGAGGGCTGTGGCGACGGGGAGAAGGAGGAGCAGGGTTACTTCCATGTCAGCCCCTCAGCAGGAAGTAGAGGAGGACGGCTGATGTGCCAACAACGATCGCCGCGGCATAGGCTCGGAGAAGGCCGCTTTGCCATGAGCGGACTGCGGCAGACGAGACTCGAGCAATGCTGATTGAACCTTGGGTGATCCCACCGTCAATCACGACATGCTCAACCGTGCGTTGCAGGAAGCGGCCGAGAGCTGCGAATGGGCGGACGATCAGGAAGTCAATGATCTCGTCGAAGTACCACTTGTTCGAGAACAGGGTGTAGAGGCCACTGAAGCGCTCTTGGATCTTGGCCGATGTTCCTGGCTTCTTCACCCAGATCTGCCACGCGATGAAGATGCCAAGCAGGCCAACGAAGGTTCCAAGGCCCATGCCGATCAGCAGCGGGCCAACTTCGATCGGCTCGTCGAAGCGAGGCGCGCCTTCGAATGTCGGTGCAAGGAAGTTGTGCAGTACCTCAGTGACGTGAGGAATCTGGAGTGCTCCAGCAACAGTCGCGAGGAAGGCGAGCACGAACATTGACAAAGCCATCGCTGGGCTGCGCTCTGCAATGTGGTGCTTTGCGCCTGGGTAGCCGACGTGTGTGTCCTCGAGCGTGCCATCAGCTGGATTGCGGTGCTCGTGAGCGTGGAAGAGGCGGCCGTTGGCAAGTGACTCAGCTTCCTCGCACTTCTCACCATGGAAAGCACGGAAGATCATGCGGAAGGTGTAGATGGCAGTCATCAGGGCGCCGAGGTAACCGCCGAAGTAAAGGATCCAGTGCCAACCGCCCTGCTGGCCGATTGCGTAAAGGATGTCGTCCTTACTGAAGAAACCTGAGAACGGTGGGATGCCGCAGAGAGCGAGGCCGCCGATGATGAAGCAGGCGTAGGTGACTGGCATGACCTTGCGGAAGCCGCCCATCTTGTTCAGGTTCTGCTCGCCCGCCATCGCGCCGATGACCGAGCCGGCAGCCATGAACAGAAGCGCCTTGAAGAAGGCGTGAGTCATCAGGTGGAAGAGGCCTGAGACATAGCCAAAGGTTGAGACAGCCATGATCATGTAGCCGATCTGGCTCATTGTCGAGTAAGCGATGACTCGTTTGAGGTCGGTCACGACAAGGCCGATTGTCGCTGCCACCAGCAAGGTGATCAGGCCGACCACAGCTCCAACGTCAGCTGCAGTCGGGGCAAGCTGGAACAGAGGGTGCATGCGGGCAATCAGGTAGACGCCAGCGGTGACCATCGTCGCAGCGTGGATCAGGGCGCTGACAGGAGTCGGGCCTTCCATTGCGTCTGGGAGCCAGGTGTGGAATGGGACTTGGGCTGACTTCGCGAAGGCGCCGACCATCAGCAGGAGGCAGGCTGCGACGAGGGTCCCGTTGTCAGGCTGGAAGGTCTTTGGTGCTGCCTCAAAGACGGTGAGGAAGTCAACTGAGCCGATCTGCTGGACGATCAGGATCGTGCCCAGCACAAGGCCAACATCGCCGACGACGTTGATTACGAAGGCCTTGATGCCAGCCTTGGTCGCAGTGTTCCGTCGGTACCAGAAGGAGATCAGCAGGTAGGACGCAGCGCCAACCAATGCCCAACCGACAATCAGCAGGATGAAGTTGGCGGCGAGGACGAGCACCAGCATCGAGAACACAAAGAAGTTCAGGTAGGCAAAGAACCTCACATACCCCTCGTCGGAGGCCATGTATGCGCTTGCGTAAAGGTGGATCAGGGTTGAGACACCTGCAACCACCAGGATCATCACGAGGGAAAGGGGGTCAACAAGGATGCTGAGGCCTGCGTCAATCCCGCCGGTGTTGGCGTAATCCCAAGCTGTGGATACAACTTGTCGTGACTCCTCTGGCCGTTCCTGAAGGCGAACAAGCGCAGCAACCCCGGAGAGGAACGAGAAGAGGATGGCAAGGGTGCCAATGGCGCCAGCCTTGCGGCCACTCAAGACCTTGCGGAATACGCCGAGCAGGATTGCCCCGGCAAGCGGGAATCCAAGGACGAGCCAGCCGTAAGCGCCGACGCTCATCCGCGCAGCTCCGAAAGTCGGTCAGCGTCCTCAGGGAGGCCACGCCGGTAGATGGCCACGATCAAGCCAAGGCCGACTGTCACTTCGCAGGCGGCGACGACCATCACGATGATCGCGAAGACTTGGCCGTCGGTGTTGCCCCACATCCGGGAGAACGCGATAAGCGCAAGGTTGGAGGCGTTCAGCATCAGCTCAAGGCAGAGGAGGATCACCAGCGCATTGCGCTTAGTGAGGACTCCTGCTGCGCCGATGGCGAAGATGATCGTGGAAACGGCGAGGTACCAAGCGATGCTCACTGCGGGTCACCTCCGCGGAAGCGTCAATCTCAATTGCGTTGGGATAGAAGGTCGAAAGGGCGCCAACTGAAGCGAGCAGCATGCCCATT
>CAZZKI010000206.1:0-3148 GCA_964654785.1 uncultured Solirubrobacteraceae bacterium | reverse complement strand
AGAGATTTCACCCGAAGGTCACCTCCCCCAGCCTGACCGAATCAGGATCCGCGCATGGGCAGAGGCCGTCCAGACTTGGACAATCAACGACCGCCGCATCCTCAATGAGCTTGCGCCGTTCCATGTGTGGGCCAACGATTACGCAGAGCGTCGCCTTGGTTGGCGTCGCCGTGACCCGCTTCAGCTTGTTCTCTTGCGCACCCATCGCATCCCGCGCCCTGTAACGGTCCGCGTCGGCGACGAATACTGCAACGGCAGCAGCTGGGCTGAGATCTCACGCGAGCTGCCATTTGAGGGCACTCCAGTCCTCTCAGAGGGAGAGTTCGAGCATGCGGCCGCCCACATCGGTGGCATCGTTGAGCGTGCAACTCGCCGCCAGCGCGCAGCAGTACTCGCCTAGTCGCTGGCTTTAGCCGTCAGTTCCGAGGAGTTCGCGAGCGTCAGCTTCGGCTGATGCTGGAACCATCACGTCCCGAGGACCGGCTGCAAGGAAGTCCGGTACATCAGCTCCACCCGAACGAACCAACAGTGATGGGATGCCTGCGCTCTCAAGGCGGGCTGCGAGCATCTCTGCCTCAGGCTGGTTGCGGGCGACTGCGACCCTGACCAGCTTCTCTCCCATTGTCAGACGACTTCTAGGTCAGTCTGCTCTGAGACGCCACTGCGAATGAACCAGCCACGCACATCGGCAGGCTGACTCAGCGGATCTTCGGTCGGGTCGTACCCCATCAGACCGACAATCATGTAGATGGCATCAGGGTGAAACGCAAGGTTGCGGTCTGTCTCTGACGGCACTGGATCACTCCTTGTATGAGAGTGGTAGATGATTCCGAGTTCCCAACCCTCATCCCAAATCTCCTCTTCGATCTTGAGTTGCTCCATTGGATCGATCTCGTAACGAAGCGGGCTTGCAGCCAGATTGGTAGCAGGGAATACCTTCACCGCCTCACCGTCCTTTGAGGCAACAAGGCCGCAACACTCATTGGGGAACTCCTCGCGAGCGTGGACGAGGATCTCCGCCATCAGGGCCTGCGAAATCTTCATCGGGTTACTTCTTAGGGGAAGGCTCGTCAATCCGGTCCGGATCAACAATTGAAGTCAGTTCGTCGTGTGTCGGTACTGCATCGCTCACCGACTGCTTGAACTCACGGATTCCCTTACCGAGCGAACGGGCTGCTCCTGGAAGACGCTTGGGGCCAAGGACAAGCAGCGCGATGGCCGCAACGAGAACAATCTCCATCGGTCCTACTTGGCTAAACATTGATCTTCCCTCCGCAAGTTCTGAAGCTGATGGTAGCGGGGTGAGGCCCCACCTCAGCAACTACCACCAAAGAGTTGACTCGAGCTCTTCGATCTCGTCTACAGGACGGGTGTAGATCCCGGAGGACAGGTAGCGCCAGCCGTCGTCACAGACGATGAACACGACATTACCCTCGTCAAGCTCGTCAGCTATGCGCACTGCAACTCGAGCGATGGCTCCTGACGAAACTCCGGCGAACAGCCCTTCTTCGTCCAGAAGCTTGCGGGTCCACACAACAGCGTCCCGGTTGCTTACGAAGATCTTCCTGTCGAGGAGCGAAATATCGATGATTGGCGGGATGAAGCCATCGTCAAGACTGCGAAGCCCTTGCACTGGCTCACCTTGCATTGGTTCCGCAGCAACGATCTTGCAGTCAGGAAGTTCCTCTTTAAGCCTGCGCCCCACTCCCATCAGCGTGCCGCCCGTCCCGAGCCCTGCGACAAAGGCAGCTACGTCATCAAGTTCGTCAAGAATCTCTGGGGCCGTCCCGTTGTAGTGCGCAAGCGGATTGGCTTGATTTCCATATTGGTATGGCATGTAGACCGAAGGGTCCTTCTCTGCCATGTCCAGCGCCATCTCCACGGCGCCGTTGGAACCAAGGTCACCGGGCGAATAGACGATCTCCGCGCCGTACATCTTGAGCAGCTGGGTACGCTCCTCGGTAACGCTCTCCGGCATTACAACCTTGAGGTTGTAGCCCTTGCGCTTGCAGATCATGGCGAGGGCGATGCCTGTGTTTCCGCTGGTGGGCTCAAGGATCGTCATGCCAGGACCGATCGCGCCCTTCTCCTCGGCATCCTCAATCAGCGCCCGCGCGACGCGGTCCTTAATTGAGCCCGTCGGGTTACGCGATTCAAGCTTGGCCCAGATACGTACCCCTGGCTTTGGCGAGAGACGCTTCAGCTCAACAAGCGGGGTTGACCCAATTGATTGGACGATGTCGCCGAAGCGGCCACCACAGGGACGATTAAGAAGTGGGTCAGCCATGCCAATTCACCTGCCGTAATCCTATCGCCGCTGGACCCACTCACCAAACGTGAGCGTGCAACTGCGCAATTGTCAGTCTGCTTCGGACCTCTTTGGACTTAGCGACCGCCGGCCATAGCCGGAAGGATTACAACTGAGTCAGAGTCGCCAACAGCAGTCTCAAGGCCGTCGAGAACTCGGACGTCCTCATCGTTCAAGTAGACGTTGACGTAACGGTTGAGCGTCCCGTCAGCTCCGAAGATCTGCTCCTTTGTGGCTGGGTGAGCCTCAACAAGCGCGCTGAGAACCTCGCCCACATTGGAGCCTGCAGCCTCAACTTCGCGCTCGCCGCCAACACTGGGGCGAAGGACTGGTGGGATTCGGACGGTAGCCATTGAGCGGAAGCCTAGTGGCCGCCGGCGCAGAAGGCCTCGTAGTCGGGGAAAACTCCCATTTCATCGTCAGAAATGGCATCTGGCTCACGTGAGCAGATCGGGCACTCTGGGTCCTTGCGCATCTTCAGTTCGGTGAAGGTTGCTGCCAGTGCGTCGTACAGAAGCAGTCGCCCAACAAGGGGGTCTCCCTCTCCAAGGATGAGCTTTACGACCTCTGTTGCCTGAAGCAGACCCATCGTTCCTGGAAGCACTCCCAAGACTCCGTTAGCACCGCATGACGGCGCCAGTTCTGGTGGTGGCGGAACCGGGTAAAGGCAGCGGTAGCAAGGGCCCTCATACGGCTGGAAGACAGACAGTTGCCCTTCAAAGCCAAGGATTGATGCCGAAACGACTGGGATCTTCAACCTCACCGACGCGTCATTGAGCAGGTAACGGGTCGGGAAGTTGTCGAGTCCGTCAACCACGATGTCGTACTCGGGCAGGATGT
>CAZZKI010000205.1:0-3149 GCA_964654785.1 uncultured Solirubrobacteraceae bacterium | reverse complement strand
GCCTGCATCGCTGCAAGTGCGCTGCGCTGTTCAACTCGGACCTGTCGCTGTTTTGCCATCGCGATGAGTCTAGGGACGGAGCGATAAACCTGCCTTCTCGCCTTTATCGATGCCGAGCGCACGCAAAAGGGCGGATCCGGACGATCTCAGACTTTGCGCTCGATAATCAATGTTATGTAGACCTACAAGAAGAGCGTCAGAAACGCATGAATCCTGCAGTCTGCCGCTTTGTGCCGATGTCCACGGCTCTCTTCCCATCTATTACTGCAACAGGGGCTGTACGACGCTTAGAAGCCCTCTGCGCGGATTCCTGCGTCGCAGTGTCTTCAGGAACCGCCGGAACCTGCCGGCTCCCGGAGATTCAGGCTGAGTCGCGCCCGGACGGCTTCAAGGTCACAGTCGGCTCACTTAACTCGCGTGCGCTGACCCTCGAATGCATGCCGCAGGCCGCAACATGGCTTGGTCAGCCTCAAGAGATGTCCTTATGGATCGTGGACGCATCAAACCGTCTTCATTCATGTGTGAGGCCTGAAAACAAACCGCGAAGTGAATCCCTGGCGTCCAACGACAGAGTTGTGGCAGTTTCTAAAGGTCTGGTCCACGGACTGGAGTCTGTCGAGATGACAATTGAGATGGCGCTCTGTGACGACCCGTCACTTACGACGGCGTGTTCGTGGATCTTGGACGCGGCCGATGACCTTCACCTCGCAGGCCCACACATCGTTGCTGCCTGGCGCGCGCCTTAAGAAATCAGCTCGAGAGCTAGCTTGGAAATGGCCGCACCCCGCCACGCAAGCGGGCTTTCCCCGTCAGCTTCGACGACAAGCTCTGCTGTGGGAATCTGTGAAGCCCATTCCCGCGCGACGGATAACGGGTGCCCTGGGTCTGAGCCATCTTGACTACCGACCACGGTCACCGGGATCTTGAGTTCGCTGAGGCCAGCCCAATCCTTGAACGGGACCGACCAAGGAACCGATTCAAGTGCGTCGGCCACCGCACCGGGATGCTCGTGCTGAGCCATCCGTTGAAGCGTCGCTCGCTCAGCAACGTCGCGCCACTTTGGAGCGACCTCGTCGACGGCCCCAGCAGCGACGAACCCCTCGGGACCACCAACTCTGAGCCCTTCAGCGAGACGCCTCCACCTAGACCCGGCAGCCTCCCCGAGCTGCATACCAGGCAAATACGCAGGCGTGATCAGCAGAAGCCCTGAAAACCGGTCCGGAACCCGAGCAGCGGCAGCAGCAAGCGTGTGGGCACCCATCGAGATTCCGATTCCCAGGGGGAGTTTCAGGTTTGCCTGCTCAACTACCGCGTCAAGGTCAGAGGCGAGGTAGTCATACCCATAGGCGTTCGCATCCCTTGCCGCCCCACTCTGGCCGTGCCCTCGCGCGTCGTAACTGACGATTCGAAGCCCCTCCTTCTCCAGTAGCCGGGACCCCATAAGGACGTATTTTCGGGTTGAAGTAAGGCCATGGAGAAGCACAACGCCTCTCCCCTCCCCGGCCACAGAATGAACGGCAAGCGACACGCCGTCGTTGACTACTTCGGAGCAGTCCATCCGCTCAGCCCAGTGGGAGAGTCATTTGACCCTGTTTTTCTTGCAGCGGGCGATCTGCCAAACCTGCCACTCGAACTCCAAGGAGCCGAACCGGCCGATCAGGCGCGAACTCGTCCAGCAGGGCATGCGCTATCCGAGCAATAGAAGCCTCGTCGTCAAGAGCGGCTTCAACAGTTCGCGCTCGCGTGTGCGTCTCAAAATCCGCGTAGCGAATCTTGATGCCGACAGTACGGCCTTTATGGCCGTGCTTCTGAAGTGCCGCTGCTAGCTCTCGAACCAACTCATCGAGGCGCACACGCAGATCATCCGGACTATCGATGTCGACATCGAAGGTCGTTTCTCGTGACTCCGAAACAGCTTCCCTTGCGGTTTCGACAGGCGCGTCGTCCTCAAAGCGCGCTCTCTGCGCAAGCCATGGACCTTGCCTCGTGCCAAACGCTTCCGCCAGATCCTCCTCAGAGGTGTCTGCAAGATCTTGGATTGTCACGACGCCCATTCGCTCTAACTTCTCCGCCGTCTTGGGGCCAATGCCTGGCAGGAGACGGCATGGCTCATCGGCAAACCTCATCGAGGCCTGAGTTGAACTCAACACCACGAAGCCATCAGGTTTCTCTGCATCGGACGCCACCTTTGCGACGAGTTTGTTGGGACCGATTCCGACCGAGGCATGAAGACCTGTCTCGACTTGAATGTCCCTCACGACTCGCCGCATGGCAGCACTGGGTGCCAGCATCCCAGTCAGATCAATGTAGGCCTCGTCCAGGCCAGCTGGCTCAACAGCTGCAACATGGTGACGAATCAAATCCATCACCATTCCTGACATTCGCCGATACTCGGCTCCATCAGGGGGAATCACAACAGCCTCGGGGCACAGGCGGAGAGCTCGAGCTGCTGGCATGGCAGATCCCACCCCGAATTCTCTCGCTTCGTAACTCGCCGTTGTAACCACCGCTCTCGGGCCTGACCCAGCGACGATGACAGGAAGGCCCTCCAACTCAGGCCGCCTCAGAAGTTCGACGGAAACGAAGAAGGCGTCTAGATCTAGATGCGCAATCGTTCGGGCTGGATCGCTCATCCCCTAACTCTAAGCGCTTACCCGGTGATGATCAGCAGCCCTCTTTACGGAGAGACCCAGATGGTGCCAACACCATCGAAATGGAGTGCGCGGGCGGCCGCTCCGGTTAGGTCAAACTCGCGACCAGCAATGAACGGCCCACGGTCAATAACGGGTGCAACGATAGTACGACCCCGGTAGCTGATCGTGACCTTGGTTCCACACGGAAGAGTCTTATGGGCAACGCCAATCTGGTTGTAAGCGAGAGTGCCACCGCAGGCAACGCCTTCGCCGTAGAGGCCGAACCAGGAGGCAACGGCTGGCCTCAACCGAGCCACAACAGTGGATTTCGATCCGCCATCAAGACCACCACCTGGGGCAACTACCACCTGAAGCCTGTCACCTCTGCGAGCCTTTAGCGACGACCGAATCAGGCCATCGCTCAACGTCGTTCCATGCGCAAGCTGGACGGAACCTCGTGAGGTCCGACGGAGAACTGACCAGCGCCACCTTCCCTTTGGGGAGACCTGTGATGTC
>CAZZKI010000204.1:0-3208 GCA_964654785.1 uncultured Solirubrobacteraceae bacterium | reverse complement strand
GTGATCACTGGCCTTGACGACCTTCCCGAAGGAGTGGAAGCGATCCACGCTGGCAGTGCGTTTGACAGGGATGGCAACGTCGTAACTGCTGGCGGCAGGGTGATGGCGATCATGGCAATGGGTGAGCAACCCGGTGACGCGCGCGCTGATGCTTATGCTGGTGTGCAGAAGGTCCAGTTCGACGGGAAGCAGAACCGGTCGGACATCGCATCCCTCATCGCCTAAACAAGTTCACAGGAGGAACAGTGAGTACCCCCGAAGACCCCCAGGCAGTCCAAGATGTCGCAGAGGCAGTTGAAGCAGCCCTCGCCGATGTTGGTGGCGAAGCACCGCTTGTCGGAATCATCATGGGAAGTCAGAGCGACATGCCAGTCATGCAAAAGGCTTCTGATGAGCTGACAGAGCGTGGGATCAGTAACGAGATAAAGGTTGCCAGCGCCCACCGCGACCCTGATGTTGTTGCCGAGTACGCAAAGACTGCTCGTAACCGTGGTCTTCGCGTGGTCATCGCCGGAGCTGGCCTTGCCGCCGCACTCCCCGGAGTTGTCGCTGCCCACACGGACCTTCCGGTGATTGGCGTTCCGCTGACAAGCAGCATGTCTGTTGGTGGTGGCTTGGATGCACTCCTGTCCATCGCCCAGATGCCTCCCGGCGTACCGGTCGCAACTGTCGGAGTTGACAACGCTCGCAACGCTGCAGCATTGGCAGCGAGGATCATCGACTCCAAGTGATCGACCGCTACACCCGACCTGAGCTGGGCAACCTGTGGACCGATGAGGCCCGCATGGAGGCCTGGCGCAAGGTTGAGGTTGCTTGCGCCGAGGCTTTGGCCGAAGGTCCAACTGAGGCTGACCTGGACGCAATCCGCTCAGCCACATTCACAGTGGATGCAGTCCTTGAGCGCGAGAAGACAACCGACCATGACGTCGCAGCCTTTGTCGACGTGTTGGCTGCAAGCGCAGGTGACGCTGGCAGGTGGATCCACTACGGTCTTACCTCGTCGGACGTTCTAGACACTGCCCTCGGTCTTCAGATCAAAGCGGCCGGTGAAGTGATCATCCCGGCGCAGAAGAAGCTCGTGGACGCGTTTGTCACTCGCGCGAAGGAACACGTAGACACTCTTTGTGTTGGCAGAACGCACGGCGTTCACGCCGAGCCAACCACATTCGGAATCAAGCTCGCAGGCTTTGCATTTGAAGCCCAGCGCAACCTTGAGCGCCTCACACGCGCATTCGAACAGGCTTCGGTTGGCGCGGTCAGCGGCGCGGTTGGCACTCACCAGGCTCTCGGCCCTGACTTTGAAAAGCGCGTACTTGAACGCTTGGGCATTCCAGGCGAGCCAGTCTCAACACAGGTTGTTCCCCGAGACCGCCACTCCGAGCTCCTTAACGCGATCGCCTTGGCCGGCGCTGGCCTTGAGCGCTTCGCGATTGAAGTCCGCCACCTGCAACGCACCGAGGTCGGCGAGGCAAGCGAGCCGTTCGCCAAGGGTAAGCAGAAGGGCAGCTCAGCGATGCCGCACAAGCGCAACCCGATCAAGTCGGAGAACGTCACCGGCCTTGCCAGACTTCTTCGCGGCTACGCGGTAGCTGGCATGGAGAACGTCGCCCTCTGGCATGAGCGCGACATCTCTCACAGCGCACCTGAGCGGGTGATCCTGCCTGACGCCACGATCCTGCTCGACCAGATGATCCACAGGATCACAGCTCTTGTTGAAGGCCTTGTCGTCAACAAGGAACGCATGCTTGAAAACCTTGAGCTCACCTATGGTGCGCTCTTCAGCCAGCGCTTGCTGCTTGCAATCGTCGAGTCTGGGTCCTCGCGTGACGATGCCTACCGAATCGCTCAACGCTTGGCCCAACAGGCTTGGGACGAGCGCACGCCTTTGCGTGGCCTTGCTGAAGCAGAGGACCTCGGCTTGGACCTCGACGCGATCTTTGACGCTGAAGCTTTTATCCGCCACCGTGCCGAGCTAGTCGGCCGGCTCGACGCGATCGCTTAAGTCCGATCCGGCGGTGAGCCGGACCTCGAAGGTGTCACACTCAGGGGGATGACAGATCATCACCGTCCAGAGCCTGAGCCTTTCAGCCAGCGGCTGACAGCATGGCTTGAGTCCGATGAGCCCAAGACTCTCGGGGTGATGGGCGATGTCTTCGGGGAGAAGAGCTTTGCGGTGACGATCATGTTGCTGATGTTCCTGCCGGCGCTACCGCTACCGACCGGTGGAATCACCCACCTCTTCGAGATCATCGTTGTCCTGCTCGGCCTGCAAATGGTCATAGGCCTGAAGACGATCTGGTTACCGAAGCGGTGGAAGGATCGCGAGCTTGGTGAGACGCTGACAACCAAAGCCATACCGCTAATTGCCAAGCGGATCGGATGGTTTGAGTCCCGGGCAAAGCCTCGGGGCCGGTGGCTGCTTCGGCAGGGCTGGTTTGAGCGACTTGTTGGCCTTGTCCTGATCGCATTTGCTGTCGGCGCTTGGTTCGCTCCGCCCTTCAGTGGTCTTGACACTCTCCCCGCTCTAGGCGCAGTAGTCGTTTGCCTCGGGGTGATTCTCGGCGACCTGCTCATTGCAGGCGCAGGCGTGGTGATTGGTGTTGGCGGTATCACCCTGATCCTCACGATCGGGACGGCAGTCGTCCACTTCGCTAAGTCCGCGTTTTAGGAAGGCACAAGAAAGAAAGAAGCCCGAGCCCTGCGGCCCGGCCCCTTCAACTCGATCTTGCTGCCGAGGTCAGCTAGCGACCACTGTCGCTGACAGCGGGGTTTCTTCCTCAAGCCTGTAAGCGTTGAGGTAGTGGTTGATGTTCGCCGTCAGCGTTGCGCGCACCTTGAGCTTCTTGCCCACGTCCGCAGCAGTCACTCGGTAGATGTAGCCGGTGGCCCCTGCAATGTCTTGGCAATCAGCGCCGGAGGTGTCGCAGCGCTGCCAGTGCAGAGTTCGGTTCTCCACGCCACTCCAGCCCTCCATGCGACCACGAGTGAAGGAGACAATCTTGCCCTTGGTCGGGACGGTCTTGCCCTCGAGTGGCGTGATTACTGACGGAACCTTGAGCCACGGGATGACGACAGTGGAGGTCATTACTGACCAAACAGTGCGCAGAGTGGTGCCCTCGTACCAGCCGACCCCGACCCGCAGGCGTTGCCCCATGTCGTCTCCGCGCATGTAGTAGTTGCGCACGGTACGGCTTGTCTGGCTGGTCAC
>CAZZKI010000203.1:0-3211 GCA_964654785.1 uncultured Solirubrobacteraceae bacterium | reverse complement strand
ACCTTCACCCGCCGCTTTTCGATCTTCGAGACCTTGCTGTTGTAGTGGACGACTCCGGCTGGAAGGTCGCCAATGAGAGTCTGGGGGAGCATCCGCATTCCGTCGCCCGGGACCGTGGCCTGACCGCGTGAGAAGTTGTCAATGAGAAAGTCGAGGAAGTGGCTGCTGGTCGAAAGGTTCGACTCAAGCGTGATCCCGGAGAGGAACGGCTTCCAGAAGGCTTCGAGCATTTGGTCGCTTACCCCGGCGGCTTGCAGGGCACCGAGAGTCGTCGTCTCACGGCCGATTGGATTGCCTGCTGCTGCGGCACGCGCGTTACGGAGGAGGCGCAAGGTCGCCGGTACGTCCTTCGGCTTGACGAGGCCGCCGGTGAGCATCCCGAATGCTGCTGCTGGCTTGCGGAGCGGGTCGCTCAAGCGAATTGACTGGCCACCGCGCTGGATCACTGCACCTGGGTCAAAGGCAAAGAGTCGCAATGAGTTCATGTCGAACTGGCGATGCATCTCCTCGTAGGAGTCGAGGACAACTTGGAAGCCGTGGTCAATCAAGAATCCGTCCACTTCGTCAGTCCAGACGCGTCCACCTGGGCGGCTGTCTGCCTCGAGCACCATTACCTGTAGTCCTGCTGAGGCAAGCGACTTGGCCGCAGCGAGGCCGGCGAGTCCTGCGCCGACGACGATCACACGCTTTTCAAAGAGGTTGTCCATTCCCCAATCATTACGCGGTAGCCGCTTCGCATGGATGCATGAATCAAGGCGGCCGTGTTGAATTCCACCTGCGCGGCACTCTGAAACCCCCCGCTATAAATCTGAATCTGTGGCACATCTGAGTAACTATCGACACCAACTCGTGGCATTTGCAGCTGCATTCGTAGCGCTGCTCACCGCCGCTCCTGTCGCAAGCGCGGACAGGGCATTTGGTACCCGGTTCAGCACGCAAGCGCCGGGCAACATCGTGATGGCGTCAAACACTCTTATGACGTGCCTTGCGTCTCAGGCCGGTTGCGCTGCATCTCAGGACAACCTGTCGATCGGCACCGTGGCGAACTCGTCGCTCAACAACAACAACTGGATCATGACCAACCTTGATGTGGACTCGGATCCCTCAACGACTGTGTCCTCTGCGGCGCGGTTATCTCTGCCAGCGGGTGCCGAGGTGCTGTGGGCAGGCCTCTACTGGACAGCCAGTGCCCCGACAGGCATGACTGCAGCGCAGGCCAAGGCTGCGAAGTTCATGGGCCCGGATGGCGTCTATCAAGACGTGACTGCGACCGTCTATGACGCAGCGCCAAGCGTTGACTATGGGTACGACTGTTTCCTTGACGTGACCTCGGAGATCCAGCGAATGGGCGCCGGCAACTACATGCTCGGTGGCATTCCGACTAGGTCTGGGGTGAAGGGCACCGGCGCTGGCTGGTCGCTCGTTGTCGCTTACCAAGCACCCGGCGAGCCGCTGCGTGACTTGAGCGTCTTTGACGGTCAACGAACCGTTGGTGGGACGAGCATGATTTCGATCCCCATCTCAGGTTTCCGAACCCCTGCAACAGGTTCGGTCAAGAGCGATGTAGGCCTGATCGCGTTCGAAGGTGACCGCGGAGTCAAGGGTGACTACGCAGAGCTCAACAACACGGTTCTCAGTGATGCGGTCACACCGGAGTTGAACTTCTTCAACGCTTGGATCTCTTACAAGGGCGCGGCCACGCCTGGGCGCGACCCAAACCAAGGGAACCAGTTCGGGTTCGACGCCAAGATCATTGCCGCCAATGGCGTGCTCGCGAACAACGCAACCTCAGCGGTCATTCGCGCTAAGACCGACGGGGAGGCTTACCAACCCATCGTGGCCACATTTGCCACCGAGCTTTACGCACCGAATCTTGTTGTCACCAAGACGGTCAAGGACCTCAGCGGCGGCGAAGTCAGAGTTAATGACGAACTTGAGTACACGCTGACAATCAAGAACACTGGCGGCGACGGAGCGATCGCCTCTGACCTTGTTGAGCAATCAATGCCCGCAGGGACTACTTATGTCGCTGGGTCAACCACTTACGACGGTTCTTCGGTCCCCGACTCAGGCGGCCGTGCGAACGCTGCTGGCGGAACCGGATCTCTTGTCGTCCGACTTGGCTCAGGCTGGCTTCCAGCAGTAGGCGGCCTTATAGCGCCCGGCGAGAGCCACACAGTCAAGTTCAGAGTCAAGGTGACTGACATCCCACCTGGGGGCGGGATCATCAGCAACACAGCTTCGATTGATTACACAGCGCAGACGCTTGGCACTCCGGTTGATGCGCACAGCCCGAAGGCAGACATTGCAGTTCGAGTACCTGACGCTGCGATCACCAAGACGATCATCTCTTCGAGCTTCGCGAACGGCTTGGCTGCCTCGTACAGGATCAGCGTCAAGAACCTTGGTAGCTCTGCGACGTCAGGTACTACGACTGTCACCGACGATCTGCCAGCTGCATTCCAGACTTCACCATCAATAAGTGCACCGGGTTGGACTTGTGACCCAATCGTCGCTGGCCACATCTCCTGCTCGCGCTCCGACGCACTTGCAGCTGGTGCTAGCTACCCAAACATCACGGTCTCCGTTTCCAGCCTCAACAACCCATCGGGTTCAGTTGTCAGTAACACGGCCTATGTGACGACCCCGCTGGATGGCGACCCGACCAATGACTCCTCAACCGCAGCTAAGGAAGTAGGAGCTGGCGTCTCAGTTGTTCCAGTTGCCGTGGGCGCTCAGAAGTCGGACGTGTACCCGGGCGAGTCAGTTGGCGTGGTCAGCGCATTTACTAACAACGGCCCATCTACAGCGGTCAATCCAGTTTTCCTGATTGAGACCAGCCCCAACGTCAGCCAAGTCGTAGTCACAGGGTTCACTGTCACCTCAACGGACGGCTCTGTCACCGCTGCAGACTGCACACCTTCTGTCGTAGGAAAAGGTAATTACCAACTTGAGTGCAGGCCCGGTTCCCTTAAGGCTGGCGTCACAGTGCGCATTACCCTCAACTTCAGGGTGTCTCCCGACACAATGCTTACAAGCTTCGAAGTTGGTTCAACCAGCTCTGCGGACAACTTCTCTACTGGTCCGGACACTGCTTTCGACACCGTCAACATCCTTCCCACGGCTGACCTGTCCGTTGTCAAGACGAGCGAGGCAGGTGTCGCAAACCCAGGCGACACTGTCGAGTTCACCATCGACACGACCAACAACG
>CAZZKI010000202.1:0-3250 GCA_964654785.1 uncultured Solirubrobacteraceae bacterium | reverse complement strand
TTGCTGTTTGACAAGGCCTCCTACAAGAGCGTCGTCTGCCTCGGCCTGATCCTCGATGCTGACGGCCAGAAGATGAGTAAGTCGAAGGGCAATGTTGTTGAGCCTTGGTCAATCCTTGATGCTCAAGGCGCCGACGCACTTCGTTGGTACTTCCTCACAAGCAAGCAACCCTGGGACGGCTACCGCTTCTCCACCGACGCTGTTGATGAGTCAACTCGTCGCCTTCTGCTTCCGCTCTGGAATGTCCTTGGCTTCCACGTTCTCTATGCCAACGCATCTGGTGTGGGTCCAACTGACGGTGAGCCAGTTCCAGCCAACGACCTTGACCGCTGGATCCTGAGCCGCCTGGCTGCTGCGGTTGAAATCGTTTCCGAGCGGCTCGAAGCATTTGATGCAACAACTGCTGGCCGCGAGATACAAGATCTGGTTGAAGACATTTCAAACTGGTACGTGCGCCGCTCTCGCCGCCGCTTCTGGGATGGCGACGAGGCAGCACTCAGCGTCCTGCGCTATGTCCTCCTGACAACATCGCGACTGCTTGCTCCGTTCTGCCCGTTCATGGCAGATGTGATCCACACAACTCTGGATCCTGACGGCCCAGCATCTGTTCACCTCGCTGATTGGCCTGTAGTTGGCGAGCGTGACGAAAAGCTTGAGGCGGCTATGGCAACTGCTCGTGAGGCAGTGACTCTTGGTCTTGCTGCCCGAGGCCAGGCCAAGGTCAAGGTGCGGCAGCCACTGCGTGCGGCAGTGATCGTCGCCAACGACGAAGAGCGAGCGTCACTGGAAGGCCTTGCAGAGATCGTGCGAGAAGAGCTCAACGTCAAGGAACTTGAGTTTGCAACCGCAGCCGACGAACTCGCTGAACTTGAAGTCAAGCCGAACTACAGAACTATGGGTCCAAAGTTCGGTGCAGACATGCCTCAGGCGGCAGCCGCAGTTGCTGGCCTTGATCCCGCCCATGTCGGCGAGGCGCTGAAGGCAGGCGAGAACGTACACATCAATGTTGGTGGAACTGAGCATTCGCTTGGTGAGGAGGATCTCCTCGTCGCGATGCAACCTCTTGACGGCTACCAGCTGGAGCGCGAGGGATCACATGCTGTGGCGCTTGATTTGAACCTCGACGAAGACCTCCTGATCGAAGGACTTGCCCGAGAGGTTGTCCATGCCGTCCAAGCCGCTCGAAAGAACGCCGGCCTTGAAGTAGAGGATCGAATCTCGCTTGAACTCGGCGGCGACGACCGCATCGTCAAGGCCGTTGAAGTCCACGGCGAGTGGATTGCTGCGGAGGTTCTCGCAACCAGCCTCACGGTTGGAGAGGGCGGCGACGAAGTCACCGTTGATGGCCACAAGCTGCTGATCGGACTCACCAAGGCATGACGGATGCTGCCGCCCAGGCAATGGGCGGTTCGGGCGCGCCCCTGCGCGTGCTTGCGGTCTGCACCGGCAACATCTGCCGCAGTCCCTTTCTTGAGGAGCGACTGGCCGGACTGGTCTCAGCTGAAACCCGGCCGTTTGTCGAGACTTCAAGCGCAGGTCTTGAGGCCGCATTCGACTTCGGACGCTGTGACCTGTTGCCCGAGGCAGCGGGATTTCCTCCGAGGGAGGACAGAGAGCCAACTCAAGTGGATGCCGAGCTCTTGGCGGACTTCGACTTGATCCTCGCTCTAACGACCGACCATCGCGCTGAGCTCCTGACAACTGCGCCAGCCTGCCGGAGTCGCCTGTTCACTCTGATTGAAGCTGCCAATATCGCCCACCTCGTCACATCACAGGGTCACGCTCTAGATGTGGCAGTCAATGGTCCAGCTCCAACGCTTGATGATCACGACCCGTTGAGGTCCGTTCCGCCGTTGCCAGTTGAGCCTGCGCAACGCCTGGCTTGGCTCGCTGGCGAGCTTGATGCCTGGCGGGGCGTAGGTAGTTCCGCAGTTGATCCGGAGGTTGCCGAGCTAATCCCACCCGCTGCCGAGGGTGAAGCTGATGATGCTCAGTCGGTGCCAGATCCGCATTTGGCTGTGCGAGACATTCACCCTCAGACCGCCAAGGTGATTGAGCTTGCGGCTGCGCGCCTTGCGGCCGCTTTAGACGCAGCAGTTGCTGGTGAGGTAGCCAGGTGAACTCACTGGCGACACACTGTCAGCTTGCGGGCCAAATCCAGCGTCCCTGTACCCTCGGAAACGAGTAGAGATGGAGTCCGCACCTCAACCACAGCAACTTCAGGAGCATCAGCGAGCCTTCGACCCGAGGGCCTATATCCGTATGGCCCGGCGGCGCTGGCGCACCATTGCTCTCGCAGGCTTTCTAGGAGTGGCGATATCCGGCGCAGTCGTTCTTACGACTCCTGACCGGTTCGAAGCCACAGCTGAAGTGTTCGTTTCCGTCCAGAACAGTCAGGGCGCCGGGAACATCTACTCGGGCGCTCAGTTTGCGCTGGCCCAAGTGCAGAGCTACACCAAACTTGCTCGCAGCCCTGACGTTCTCAACCCTGCGAGCAAGGACCTTGGCTTCAAGGTCAAGTGGAACGACATCACAGTCTCCAACCCGCCAAACACTGTGCTTCTCGAGGTAACTGCGAATCGCAGGTCACCAGCTCAGGCTGCAGCCATTGCTAACGCCGTTGCGTTCCAGTTGGCGAAGTTCATTCCAAAGGTTGAAGCTCCAAGCGCCAATGGCACCAGCCCAGTAAGGGCGACTGTCACGCATCCGGCTGACATTCCCAAGGGCCGCGTTTCGCCGCGCCCAGCGATCAGCTTGATCCTCGGACTCTTCTTCGGACTGCTCGGCGGCATCGGCTTGGCGCTACTCCGTGATCAGCTCGACACCACTCTCAACTCACCCGATGAGATTGAGGCGGCTGCTGGCGCACAGCTTGTTGGAATCATCCCTGACGATCCGGAGTCAAGCGGCATTCCGCTTGACATATCGGCCCAGCGCAACAGGTGGAAAGAGGCTTTCCGAGCAGTTCGCACCAACCTCCAATTCGTTGAGGTTGACAACCCACCGCGCGTTCTTGCAGTGGTGAGCGCAATGGAAGGCGAGGGCAAGTCAACTGTGACTCTCAGCCTTGCTCTGTCACTTGCTCAGAACGGTGCCAGTGTTTGCGTCGTTGACGGCGACCTCCGTCGCCCCAAGATCGCAAAGTACCTCGGTGTCGACGGGACAATCGGGCTGACGAACATCCTTGCTGGTCAAAACTCGATTGACGAGTGCCTGATTGATTGGAACCGCGGCCTCCTGAGCGTAATCG
>CAZZKI010000201.1:0-3280 GCA_964654785.1 uncultured Solirubrobacteraceae bacterium | reverse complement strand
AGTCAGTCTAAGACCGTGAAGGTGGCCGCGTAGGATACGCTCGCTTGGATGCGCATCCGACCATTGATTCTTCTAGTGGTAGCCCCGCTGGCCGTCGCAGGTTGCGGGGGATCGGCAGGCCCGACGCCGGGAGGCGCCCTTTCACCAGAGCAGCAGTCCGCTCGACTCAAATTCGTGGCCGCGAACGCCAATCTCAATGACCTTGAGCTTGCTCACCTCTGTCCTGCCCTCTACCCGAAGGACGTCCAGGCTGCCATCGCTGTTGACTTCACGGCTAAGTCAGCAGCCGGTAAGAAGGCCAAGGAATCCTTGAAGAAATACCGCTTCGAATCACAGAAGGTTCGAGTGAAGACATTCAGCGCGGCGCAGCTTGAGCAGGCCAAAGCAGCACGTTGCGGCAGCCCAATTGCGATTCCGCAGGTGGCGCAGCCCGCCAAAGCAAAGTAGCCCTCGCGGGCTAAACGAAGCTGGGACTGGCTAGTCGCCTTCCGGAGTCTGACGACCCGGAAGATTGGGAAGGATTGAGCGGAGCGTTGCTCCGACCAGCAGGATCAGAAGAACGAGCATGAAGGCGTCGAAGCCCTTGACGTCAATTGACCAGAGGATCAGCCAGAGGCAGACCGCTGCTGTTGCTGTGACAACCATTCCCATGGACGGGATCCTAGCGGAGAGCGGCGGCGAACTCCGCTACGGCAGCGCCAACTGCCTCAGCAGGACGATCGCTCTCACCAGCCGCACGCACGAGACGGCTTCCGATAATTACCCCATCAGCGCCTTCTTGGGCAGTTCCAGAGGCCTGGTCCGGAGTGGAAATGCCAAAACCAACAGCAACAGGAACACTGGTTGCAGCCTTGGCCCGCGAGACCACTCCACCAACTCCGGGTGCAATTCCGTCACGCTCGCCAGTAGTTCCTGTGACAGAGACGGTGTAGAGAAATCCTCGTGCCCGCGCTCCAATTTCGGCCAAGCGACTGTCGGGGGTCGTTGGTGCGACGAGCGGAACGAGAGCCAATCCACGTTGATCAAGAGCTTCCAAAGCCTCAGGGGCCTCTTCAAGGGGCAGATCCGGGCAGATGAGGCCACAGACACCCGCCTTCACCAGCTCATCAGCAAATGCTTCCCAACCCATCGTGATCACCAAGTTGGCGTAACACATAACTACAACGGGAATCTGACTCCCGAGAGCAGCTGCGACCCGAAGTGAACGCTCAACAGTCGCGCCTCCGTTGAGCGCAACTGTGGCCGCTTCGTGGATCACCGGACCGTCTGCCAAGGGATCGCTATAAGGAATCCCAAGTTCAAGGAGATCCGCTCCAGCGTCAGCGCACGCCTTGCCAATCGCTACTGACGTGTCCTCATCCGGATAGCAGGCCATCAGATAGGGCATCAAGGCAGCAGTGCCCTGCTTGGCCGCAAATGCAGCTTCGATCCGCTCTACGCCCGTCACTGAGTCTCTGTCCTTGAGAGCACCTCTGCGAGATCCTTGTCACCGCGACCGGAAAGGATCAGAAGATCCTTGTCACCGGGGTTATCCATCGCCCAAGCGAAGGCATGCGATGTCTCGAGAGCAGGGATGATTCCTTCAACCTCACAGACACGCCGGAATGCCGCAAGCGCCTCGTCATCCGTGACGGCGACATAAGTAGCGCGACCGGTCTCACGGAGGTGAGCATGTTGAGGTCCTGAGCCTGGGTAGTCCAACCCGGCACTGACACTGTGAGCCTCTGCTATCTGGCCATCATCGTCCTGCATAACAGCTGAGAGCGAACCGTGGAGAACGCCGGGCCTCCCACCAGCGGTCAGCGGGGCTCCGTGCCGGCCGGAATCCAAGCCCTCGCCTGCCGCTTCAACACCGATCAGCTCCACCTCTGAGTCATCAAGGAACGCGGCAAATCCACCAATGGCGTTGCTGCCCCCGCCGACACAAGCAATTACTCGGTTCGGCAGGGAGCCCGTCCGCTCGATCATCTGAGCACGGGCCTCATCTGAGATCACCCTCTGGAAGTCGCGCACAATGGCGGGGAACGGAGCCGGACCCACCGCTGAGCCAATGATGTAGTGGCTCGTCCCGACCGTGGCGACCCAATCCCTGATCGCTTCACTCACAGCTTCCTTAAGAGTCTTGGCGCCCGAGTTGACAGGCGCCACGGTGGCGCCTAGAAGCCGCATCCGCTCCACATTGGGCTGCTGACGCCGAATGTCCTCAGCACCCATGTAGACAACGCACTCAAGTCCCAGACGGGCACAGGCAACCGCAGTGGCAACACCATGCTGCCCCGCGCCAGTCTCGGCGATGATTCTGGACTTCCCCATCCGCTTAGCGAGTAGGGCCTGGCCCAGCGCGTTGTTAATCTTGTGCGCCCCAGTGTGCAGAAGGTCCTCTCGTTTGAGCCAGAGAGCAGCGCCACGGAGCTCACTCAGTCGTTCTGCGAAATAGAGCGGTGTTGGACGACCCGCAAAGTCGCGAAGCAGAATGTCCAGTTCCGCCCGAAAGGCAGGGTCGTCGCGCGCGACAACCCATGCTGCCTCGAGCTCCTCAAGAGCCGGCATCAGCGTCTCAGGGACATACCGCCCTCCGTAGCGCCCGAAGCGATGCTCGACAGCGCTCATAGCTCCACCTCAGGCAGAACCTCTGGAACAGCTGGGTCCAGGGCCCGAACTGCGTCATGGAATTCCCGCATTGCCACATGATCCTTGATTCCGGGGGAAACCTCGACGCCGGAGGCAGTATCAACCGCGAAAGGATTGGCGATGTTGATGGCCTCAACCACATTCGAGGCGTTCAACCCACCAGCAAGAATCACCGGCGCTCCACCATTGTCAGTCTTGGCAAACTCCCAGGGGAAGCTCTCCCCAGTGCCGCCAGGGGCGCCTTCCTTATAGGCATCAAGGAGGTGGTACCCGGCTCTGTACCTGCGGAGGTCTGTGACGTCAGCTGGGCTCTTGACTCTCGCTGCCTTGATGATCTGGCAGCCAGTCCGCCGTGCGACTTCGTCGCAGTAATCCGGGCCTTCATCTCCATGGAGCTGGACCATGGTGAGCCCAACCAGGTCTGCGATCCGGGCAACCGAATCAAGAGGCGAGTTGACAAAGACTCCGACGGCTTCAGCATTGCGCTTTACGGCGGCCGCTATTTCAAAAGCGTCGTCAACCGGGCACGACCGCGGCGACTCGCGATGAAACACCATGCCGACGGCCCATGCACCGAGCTCAAGCGCCAACTCCGCGTCTTCAACGCGTGTCATTCCGCAGAACTTGATTTGGACGGGCTCATGAGACA
>CAZZKI010000200.1:0-3295 GCA_964654785.1 uncultured Solirubrobacteraceae bacterium | reverse complement strand
GAGAACACGCGCTTTCAGATTGACTGCTTCGCTTCGACCTACGCCAGCGCCGTGTCGCTGTCCGAATCGGTTAAGTCCGCCATGAAGGCATCAAGCCTGACCAATCTGCTCCTTCTGGAGCAGGACCAATTTGAACCCGATGCGCTTTTGCATCGGGTGATTCTCGACTTTTCAGTTTGGCATTACTGATTCGCAATTTCTTCAAAGGAGACTCTTATGCCCAGCACCGCCATATCTGCTCAAGGCACCACCTTCAGCATCGGATCAACGACCGGATCCGCTCTCACTATCTCAGCTGTCACGCTCACCAACCCTTGCCGCATCACGCTCTCGGCCGTCACGGGTCTGAGCAAGGGTGATGTGATCACGATCGCCGGTGTGGTGGGCACAACCCAGCTCAACGGCAACAACTACGTCATTCAGTACATCGAGACTGCGAGCAAGATCGTGACGCTGGCCAACGTGGATGCCACGGGATTCACGGCCTACACAAGTGGTGGTACCGCCACACCGGTTCAGTGGACCAAAGTGGGCAATGTGCGCAGCTACAACGGCTTTGACGGCTCCGCGTCCGAGATCGACCGCACCAACTTCGATTCAACCGCCAAGGAGTTCATCTTGGGCCTGGTCGATCCAGGGCACTTCGGTGTCGAGGTGGATCAAGACAACACAGACGCCGGCCAAATTGCGCTCATGACGGCGATGGCTACGGGGCTGATCAGGAACTTCAAGCTGCTGTTGCCCAACGGCAATACCGCAACGTTCACGGGCTACGTGAAAAAGTTCAGTAGCCAAGGCGCCGTCGACCAGGCCATCCGCCGCTCGGCTGACTTGCGCATCTCCGGTGCTGTGACCTGGGCCTGATCACCGAAAACACTCAAGGAGTATATCAATGACATTGCTTACCAAGTCGGCCATCCTTGCCGCCAACGATCTCAAAACCGAGGATGTGGATGTCCCCGAATGGGGAGGCGCTGTGCGGGTACGGGCCTTTAGCGGCCGTGAACGCGACGCCTTTGAGGCCAGCATGGTCCGAGGTGATGGCAGGGATCGCAAGGTCGATCTGACCAACATGCGCGCCCGCTTGGTGGCGCTCTCGGTGGTGGATGAGGCTGGCCAGCGCGTGTTTACGGACGACGAGGTTGACCTCTTGGGTGCCAAATCGGGAGCAGCCCTGGACCGGGTGTGTGCAGCTGCGCAGGAGCTCAATGGCCTGTCGGGTGCAGACGTTGAGGCCCTCACAAAAAACTCCAGCGCCGCCCCGAGCGGCGGCTCTACTTCCGACTTGCCCTTGCCCTCGGATACCCCCATCCAGACCATCTCCTTACCGAACTGACGAGCCGCCAGATCGCCGAATGGCTTGCCTTCGTAGGTCTGGAGGGGCTGCCAGATGTGCGCTCGGATTTCGCGTTTGGCCAGGTCTGCGCCCTGATCGCCAATGTCAACCGGCGTGACGACAGCCGCACCTGGAGCCCCGAGGACTTCTTCCCGATGCTTCGCACGCCCGAACTCGAAAAGGAGCCGGTGGCCACGCCGCCCTCGGATCCGGAACAGCACAGCCGCCTGATTTCTGCGCTTTTAAGTCGCGCCACGCCGAGAACATAACTCCATCCTCCATATGGCCAACCTTGCCAGCCTCGTCGTCAGCCTCGAGGCCAACATCGCCCGCTTTGAGTCGGATCTGACCAAAGCCGAGCAGGTCACGCGCCGGGCGATGGACACCATTGCCAATGTGTCCGAGTCGGCCATGAAGGCCGTCAAAGGTGCGCTTGCAGGGATGGTGGCTGCCTACACCTTCGATGCCTTTGCCGATGGCATCAAGGGGGCGATCGCGTCAGCAGCAGAACTGGACCAGATGGCCAAGAAGACTGGCGCATCGGTCGAGGCGCTCTCGGGCCTCAAATCAGCGGCAAAGCTCTCCGGCACCAGCCTGGAGGAGGTCGGCGGCGGCCTGCAAAAGCTCTCCAAGGCCATGTACGAGGCCGCAGGAGGCAGCCAAAAGCAGGTCGATCTCTTTAAATCGCTTGGGATCAATACCACCGACGCATCGGGAAAGCTACGCGACTCGGGTGAGGTGATGCTTGATCTGGCCAAGAAGCTCGACTCGATGGATTCGAGTACGCAGGCTGTAGCCACCGCTCAACTGCTGCTGGGCAAACGCGGCGCTGAGCTGCTGCCTTTCATGCAAGACCTGGCCGAGATCGGAGAGCTCAATGCCCGGGTCACAAGCCAGATGGCGGCTGAAGCCGACGCCTATGAGAAGAACCTGGTCCGTCTTGAGGGGCGCAAGAAATCTCTCTACACCACCATTGCCGCAGGGGTGCTGCCTGCGATGGTCGATTTCACCGATGCGCTCCTCAACGCGGGCAGCATGACCCAGCGGCTCAATGAACAGGCCAAGCAAATGCAGCAGGACAACGTCATCGAGTCCTGGGCACGCAATGCCGCGCGATTTGTAGCCGCCTTAGTGGACGTCTTTGATGCGGTGATCCGGGTGATCCGGATCGTGGGTAATGCGATAGCAGCGGTCGCCGCCGACATTGTCTCCATGGCCGAATTCACCAGCGGTCTGGGGCAGGAGGTGCTGAGCGAACGCTCGCTTGACCCGGTGCGTCGCCGCTTTGCCAAGCTCACCTCCGACATGCGCTCGCATGCCGAATCCTTCAACGAGGATATGGCGCGGATCTGGAATGCGCCGCTGTTTCTCACCAAGCTCGAAGAGCAGTTCGCGCAGCGCGATGCCGGCCTCAAAAAGCTCGCCCCTCCCACAGCCCGTCAGACTTTTGAGATCCCCGACCAGCGCGAGGGCAAGACCAGCCCGTTTGAGTCCTACCTCAATTCGCTCAATGTCGATCTCATTCGGGACAAGCTGGGCAAGTACGAGGGCATGATTGAGAAGGGCCGGTTGCTGGCCGAGAAAGAAGGCCGGCTCGGCGACATGACCAAGGTGACAAGTGTCGTCTCGCAAATCCAGACGGTTGACGAGACCAAACGCCTGGATGCCTTCGTACGCGGCCTGGATCAGGCCAATGACCAGTACCGGTTTCAGATCTCGCTCATCGGCATGAACGCCAAGGAGCAGGAAATCGCCAACGCCACCCGGCGCAGCACCCTGGCGGTGGAGCAGCAGATCTGGGATGCCGAGAAGAACGGCGCCAAGCTGTCGCTCGATGCGCAGCAGCGACTGCGTGCCGAGGCCGAGCGGTCCAACCAGGCGATGGTGCAGGCGATCAACACCCGCTGGGCCGCGCAGCAGAAGGTCGACGACGACAAGCGTGTCAATGCCTTTGCCCAC
>CAZZKI010000199.1:0-3302 GCA_964654785.1 uncultured Solirubrobacteraceae bacterium | reverse complement strand
GGCGACGAGAACTTCAAGGCTGTCAGCACCAAGCCTGTTGAGGGCGTGCAGGGTCACCTCACCGCAAGCCTGAGCATCGGACTCTGCATTGTGGTGGTCAAGCTCAATGCCAAGTCGCTCGGCGACAAGGTTCAAGCGAACAGACTTCATGTCAGGCCAGGCAGCGCGCGACAGCTTGACGGAGCAGAGGTACGGGATTGGGTCAATCGCCATGCCGCGGGACTCAGCGCTGGCCCTGATGACGCCCATGTCGAAAACTGCGTTGTGAGCAACGAGGGGCAAGCCGGCGAAGCGAGTCGTCAGGTCATCCCAGACTTCAGCAAAGTCAGCTGCATCCTCAACCTGCTCTGGGCTGATGCCGTGAATCTTTGAGTTGAACGGATTCCAAGCCTCACCAGGAATCCCCGGGTTGATCAGAGTGTGGGAGGTCTCAATGATTGACCCTGACTCAATATGGGCGACGCCAACCGAGCAGGCTGAATCAGGAGAGCCAGTTGCAGTCTCAAAGTCAATCGCCAGAAATGATGCGCTCGCCGACATTGGCCGGGAAGGATGCCGTCAGGGGAGGACGCGCTCCCCGTAGCCGACTCCCAAGAGCGTCAAACCATGCGGTGGTGCCGTTGCCCCAGCCTCCGACCGAGGGCGTCCCTCAAGGAGTGAGGCGAAGTGCTCGACAGTGTGGACGCCCCGTGCCGTCTCCAGCATCGTCCCGACCATCACTCGGTTCTGGTGGCGAAGGAAAGACTCGGCTTCAACCATGAAATCCATCTGGAGCCCCTCCTCCGTTTCAGTCTCAACCCAGCGTGCTGTGTAGACGTTTCGTTGGAAGCGCTGGTGGTAAGTCTGCCGCGGCGTGAAGGCAGTCAGGTCAGGCTTGCCAGCAACCATCGCTGCGCATTCATGCAGGATCGCGCGATCCACTTTCTTTGGCTCCCACACAGCAGTCCGGCGGGCATGGAGCGGACGGTTGCGAGTCAGGAGCAAGCGGTACCGATAAGCGCGACTGGTCGCGTCCGCTCGAGCATCAAAGCCAGGTGCTTCAGCACAGTTACGGACGACCACATCCTGAGGCAGGACAGAGTTGAGGGCTTCAACTTCCAGAGGCGTCCCCTTGTAGCTGACGACCTGCCCACTGGCGTGAACTCCTGAGTCAGTCCTGCCAGCAACAGTCAGGGTCGGGACTGGGTCGCGGCCAAGGCGCAGGAACGCATCACGCAGTGCTTGTTCAACAGTCCGCTTGCCCGGCTGCATTGCCCAGCCGCTGAACTCCGTCCCGTCGTAGGAGAGATCAATGCGCGAGGTGATTACCTCGCGCACATTCCCTTCCGTATCCGCCGCTCTGGCGGCCATCGCCCCGTACTAGACGAGTTCGAGGTAGACCATCTCGGTCGAATCCGACCGACGAGGCCCAAGCTTGAGGATGCGGGTGTAGCCACCTGGACGCTCCGTGTAACGCGGGGCGATCTCCTCAAAGAGCTTGTAGACGGCGAACTTGTCCTGACCAAGCGCGCTGAGTGCCTGACGACGAGCGTGCAGGTCACCCCGCTTGGCAAGGGTGATCAGCTTCTCGATCTCTGGCTTGACGGCCTTCGCCTTCGCCTCAGAGGTCTTGATCCGCTCATGCTCAATGATCTCCTTGCAGAGGTTCTTGAGCAGCGCCTTACGATGCGCTGTGTCGCGGGAGAGCTTGTGGCGTGTCTTCTGGTGGCGCATGACCGTTTCCTAGAGGAGGCTAGAGCCTCAGTCCTCGCGAAGTCCCTGCCCTTGAGCTGCAAGAGTCTCGACTACTTCGTCGATCGACTTGCTGCCGAAGTTGGGGATTGCGGCCAGCTCGCTGCGTGACTTGGTCACAAGCTCGCCGACTGTGTTGATGTTTGCACGCTTAAGGCAGTTGTACGAACGTACACCGAGGTCAAGTTCCTCAATGAGGATGTCCTCCATGCCGTTAGGAACTGGAGCAGCTGCTGGAGCACCCGGTGCTGCCGGTGCTGCAGGAACGCCCTGCGCCTGTGCTGCAACCTGATCGAGGATGCCGGCAGTCATTGCCTCACGAAGCTCAGTGACGCGCTCGACGTCAGTGAAGATCGCAAGGTGCTGGATCAGGATCTCTGCTGCCTCACGGAGCGAAGATGTCGGATCAAGCGAACCGTCTGTCTCGATGTCAAGGGTGAGCTTGTCGTAGTCGGTGCGCTGACCGATACGGGCTTGCTCAACCGAGTAGGCAACACGGCGAACTGGCGAGAAGATTGAGTCAATCGGAATTACGCCGATTGGCTGGTCGTCGCTCTTGTTCTCCTCGGCTGGGCGGTAACCGCGGCCCGTGCCAATGGTGAGGTAGATCTCGAGCTTCGTCTTGTTCTCAAGAGTCGCAATGTGAGTGTCTGGGTTGAGGATCTCGACGCCTGTTGGGAGGTCGATGTCCTTTGCTGTGATCGTTCCTGGACCAGTAACAACCAGTGGAGCTTCAACTTCAGCGGCGCTGTCGGCCATGCGGCAGACAAGACCCTTGAGGTTGAGAACGATGTCGGTGACGTCTTCCTTGACGCCTTCGATCGCCGAGAACTCATGCTGAACGCCTTCGATGCGAACGCTGGTTACAGCGGCGCCCTCGAGGGAGCTGAGCAGAACTCGGCGGAGCGAGTTACCGAATGTGTAGCCGAAGCCACGCTCAAGCGGTTCAATTGTGAAGGAGCCTCGGTCATCTTCCGTGGTTTCCTTGGTAATCCGGGGGATCTGGAATTCGAGCATCGTGATCCTGTGTGTCGGGGTGGGAGGGCCGCCGGTCGGCGACCTATCGCGAGGCGCCGAAGCGCCTCGACTTGGAACTACTTGGAGTACAGCTCGACGATCAGCTGCTCTTCCACCGGTGCGGAGATCTCACTCCGCTCGGGGAGGCGCAGCACCTTCGCCGCAAGTGAATCGTGGTCGGCCTGAAGCCAGGCTGGGACCTGTCCGGAAAGCTCGGTTGCGTTGCGGATGACCTCAGCTGCAGAGGAACCCGCAGCCGCTGCGATCACATCGCCCGGCTTGACCTGAAAAGAGGGGATGTCTACGCGACGACCGTTGACCGTCCAGTGGCCATGGCAGACCAGCTGACGGGCCTGGCGACGCGAAGCTGCGAAGCCAAGGCGGACGATGACGCTGTCAAGGCGGCACTCAAGGAGGCGAAGGAGGTTCTCACCTGTAACGCCTTCCTGACGGCTTGCCTTTTCGTAATAAATGCGGAACTGACGCTCAAGTACGCCGTAGTAACGACGCGCCTTCTGCTTCTCACGAAGCTGGACGCGGTACTCGCTCTGCTT
>CAZZKI010000198.1:0-3318 GCA_964654785.1 uncultured Solirubrobacteraceae bacterium | reverse complement strand
GCAGAGGAGGACCTCAAGCGCCAGGCAACTGAACTTGGGCTTGACGACCACGGCACCTTCCTCGGCTGGATTGGCGACGACGCACTCCACTCGCTCTACCGAATTGCTGACCTCACAGTCGTCCCAAGCCTCTATGAGCCGTTTGGGCTTGTCGCGCTTGAGGCAATGGCCTCGGGCTGCCCGACGATCGTTGCGGACACAGGTGGCCTTCGCGAAGTTGTCCCTGAGGGCGACAAGGTTGGCCTGCGCTTCAACGGTGGCGACGCAGAACACCTCGCGATCATGATCGAGCGCCTGCTCAGCGACGACGTCCTGCGCGACAGGCTCGTGGCTGAAGCATCAGAGCACGTCCTCTCATTCGACTGGGCGGATGTCGCTCGGTCAACAGCTGAGCTCTACTCCGACGTTCTCGGCGTTGACTCTGCGGCCCAGCCGCAGAACCAGAGCTAGCGAGGCAGCTCGCAGGCCCCGATGGGGCCTGTTCGCCAAGCTGAGAAGACTCGCCGCACTGCATCTTCTTCGTCCTCGTGGAGGATCACTCGCAGTTCGTCCCCAACTTCAATCTCAGTCGCACCACGCGGTGGCAGGCCAGTGTGGCTGCGGATGATCAGGTTGACGAGGGTCTCTCGAGGCAGACCGAGGTCACGGACCTTCACCCCGACAACTGCGTCATCAGGTTGGACTGTGTACTGGAGGATGCGCGCCCCAACTCGCTCCATTGCTGCTGGCGACCAGAGGGCAGAGGCAGCAGGGCGCTCGCCTTGCATCAGCCCCAGTTTGGCTGCGAGCGGTCGCACAGTCGTCCCTTGAACAAGCGTGGAGATCACAACAACGAAGAAGACGATGTCGAAGATGTTCTGCGCATCGGGGACATTGCCAACGACGACGAAGGTTCCGAGCACGACTGGCACAGCGCCCCGCAAACCAGCCCAGCCAATCAGCGTCACTTCACGCCACGGCAGCCGGAAGGGGAGGCAGGCGACTGCCGTTGCGATCGGCCTCGCGACGAACATCAAGGCAAAGGCGATGATCGTGCCGTCGAGCGCGATGCTGCCGAAGTGGCTGGGGGAGACCAACAGGCCGAGCGTGAGGAACAGCGTTACCTGCGCAAGCCATGCGAGGCCGTCGTGGAAGGTGAGGACTGTGCGCCCAGCTGGGATCGTGCCGCCGCCAAGCAGCAGGCCAAAGAGGTAGACGGCAAGGAAGCCCGAGCCACCGAGAGCATCGGAGGCGCCGAACGACACTGCAGCCAAGCCGAGGGTTGCAACGGGGTAGAGGCCTGTTGAGTCAAAGCGAAGTTTCTTCAGGCCCCACCGGGCAAAGAATCCAACTGCAAGACCGAAGACAAGGCCAAGGCCAAACTCCTCAACTACCTTCAAGACAATCTCGCCAGCGCCCTGCCCAGGGCTGACAACGGCGTCAATCAACAAGACGACGAGCAGCACTGCGACTGGGTCGTTAAAGCCTGATTCGCCTTCGAGCGTCCGCTCGACTGAGAACTTCAATTTCGACCCGCGCAGCAGGGCGAACACTGCTGCTCCATCGGTGGCCGCGAGGACGGCGCCGAGCAGAAGGCCTTCTTGCGTGGTCAGGTCAAGCAGGGCAGCCGCGATCAGGCCGATCACGCCAGCAGTGATCACCGTGCCGAGGATCGCCAGGGTCAAGGACGGGCCAATCACCTTGCGGATCTCAGGCCAGCCTGACCTGAGGCCACCGTCAAACAGGATCACCGCGAGGGCGATCGTCCCAAAGGTCTTGGCTGCTGAATAGTCGGAGAAGGGAACCCAGCCGGTGATGTCGGAACCGATCACCATTCCGATCGCGAGGAACAGCAGGAGGGATGGGACGCTGAGCCGAGTTGCGAGGCGCGCGGCGATCACGCCAACGACCAGCAGGACGCCAACGACAAGTGTTATTTCGCCAACGTCCATTAGCTCCAGCGCATCTGCTGAGGTGCTTCACGCATTCGCAGGACCCGGGCGGGCACGCCGCCCACGATTGCGTTCTCAGGCACGTCCTTGGGTACCACGCTTGATGTGCCGACAACGCTGTTAGCGCCAACTGTCACACCGCGCAAGATGCACGCCCCGTAGCCAAGCCAGCAGTTGTGGCCTACGACCACATCCCGCTTGTAGATCCCCTGCTCGCGGATTGGCCGCTCTGTCTCAACAACGCCATGGTCGAAGTCGATCAGCATCACTCGGTCGGCGAGGATGCACTCTCGGCCAATCTCAACATGTTGGAAGGAGGAGATCGTGCACTCCTGGCCGAGGACAGTCTTGGCGCCGATCAGCACTTCGCCTTCATGCGCGCGGATCTTGCACCCTGTGCCGATCCAGCTCCAACGGCCAAGGTGGACTTTGGCGTCCTTCCCAATCTCGAATGTCACACCGTGGTGAACAAATGCGATTCCGTCGGTGACGAGGCGGCCACGCCAGCGGAGCTTTAGCCACACAAACCTCAGCAGCAAGCGCGCGTATTTGAGGTTGAGCATGTGGTTTGAGGCCATGAACCGCAGCAGCGCAACTGGCCCACCGTGCAGTGGAGCTGGTGGGGTGCGCAGGCCAGCTGGGTCAGCGCCCAAGGCTTCGTTGATTGCTTCGCGTTCTGTTGTGGTGGGTTCCACGCTCTGAAGGTTAGGCGGCGAGGATGGCGCACGGGTGATGCTGCAGCGGCAGCCCCGGCTGGCATGATCCGCAGAGCAATGGCACGCCCAACCAACCCAGAAGAACTCGCAGACGAACTTCTCGCCGGGGACCGTCGTGCGCTCGCCCGAGCAATCAGTTGGGTTGAGGACGATGACGCTCGTGGTTGGGAGCTAGTCAAGAAGGTCTACCCACACACAGGGAAGGGCCGCATCGTTGGCCTCACAGGTGCTCCAGGTGCTGGCAAGAGCACCCTTGTCGGTGCTCTGACAACCGCAGAGCGCGCACGCGGCAGCAACGTGGGCGTGCTTTCAATCGACCCAAGCTCGCCGTTCACCCAAGGCGCACTTCTTGGTGACCGTATTCGCTTGACCGACCACTTCCTCGACCCTGGCGTGTTCATCCGCTCAATGGCCAACCGTGGGGCGCTGGGTGGTCTCTCAGAGGCTGCGCTTCAGGCAGCTCTCTTGATTGACGCTGCCGGTAAGGACATCGTCATGTTGGAGACAGTTGGCGTTGGACAGGCAGAGGTGGACATCATCAACCACTCGGACACGATTGTTCTGGTCCTGATGCCTGGCTCTGGTGACTCGATCCAAGCCTTGAAGGCCGGAGTCATGGAGATCCCGGACATCATCGTCGTCAACAAGGCCGATCACCCAATGACGGACAC
>CAZZKI010000197.1:0-3318 GCA_964654785.1 uncultured Solirubrobacteraceae bacterium | reverse complement strand
TCATGAACGGGAAGGTCCCAACGTTGATCTCAGGCGTGCCGAAGGTTGCTGACTCGCCAGCGACGATCAGGTCGCAAGCGAGAGCCAAGCCAAGCGAACCTGCGAGCACGTGGCCTTGGGCGCGGCAGAGCACTGGCTTGCCAAGTTCACCTATCAGCAGGAAGAGCTTGGGGAACCGCTCGGTGCCAGAGTGCTTGTGGACAAGCGGCACATCACCGGCAAAGCCGGCAAGGTTGCCGCCGGAAGAGAAAGTCTTGTCGCTCGTTGAGGCGAGCACGACTGCCTGAACTGAGTCATCATCGCGGGCGCGCTCAAAAGCGTTGATAAGGCCGTCGAGCATCTCGTTGGAGAGGCTGTTTCGGGTGGACGGGTCGTCCAGCGAAATCGTTGCCACTCCGTTGGCTACGGAGTAGGTGACGTGGTCTGTGTTGGCTGCTTCAGAGTCGCTCATCTGGTGTGTCCTCCCCAAGAGTGTCCAGTAAACGGGAACCCTGCCAGATAGCGGTTGTTTGCGGCAGTGCGACTAGGCAACCCATGTGGCGCGCTTGAGCGGTTCCCTTCACCAGCCCCGTCAAGTACCTTCCCTTTTAGAGGGGACCCTCGTTTGAGTGGCCTCAACTACTACGAGACTTCACAGGGAGAGACTGCATGTCTGCAACAGAAGAAGTAATCAAGCCTGACTACTCGGCCGCCGGTGGCCACTTCATCTTCACCGAGGAGCACGAGGCTCTTCGCGAGTCAATCGGTAACTACTGCGTAAACGAGCTCGCGCCACACGCTGAGGAGTGGGAGAAGACCACATTCCCTGACAGCGTCTTCCACGAGATGGGCAAGCTTGGCTTCCTCGGCCTGTCAATGCCAGAGGAGTACGGCGGACAGGGCGGCGACTACTTCTGCAACCTCGTTCTTGCCGAGGAGCTTGCGCGCTCCAACTCGGGCGGCCTTGCGATGGGTGTCGCAGTACACACCGACATGGCAATGCCACCAATCCACCTGTTCGGCACCGAAGAGCAGAAACAGGAGTGGCTTGTTCCGGCGATCAAGGGCGAGAAGATCCTCTGCCTTGGCATCACCGAGCCAGACGCAGGTTCTGACGTCTCAGGCATCAAGACCACAGCTGTCCGTGACGGTGACGAGTGGGTCATTAACGGCAGCAAGACCTACATCACCAATGGCCACCGCGCTGACGTGATCGTCCTTGTAACCAAGACCGACCCGGACGCTGGCTACGAAGGCTTCAGCCTCTTCCTCGTGCCAATGGACTCACCTGGCGTGATCCGCGAGAAGAAGCTTGAGAAGCTCGGCATGCACGCTTCTGACACAGCACTGCTCGCATTCCAGGACGTGCGTGTGCCTGACAGCGCACTGCTCGGCCAAGAGGGCAAGGGCTTCTTCCACATCATGTGGGAGCTTCAGGGTGAGCGTCTGATCGGCGCTGCCGGTTGTGTTGCTGGCGCCCAGCTCTGCTTTGAGCAGACCCTCAAGTACGCCAACGAGCGCAAGGCCTTCGGCCGCTCAATTGGCAACTTCCAGGTGATCCGCCACAAGTTCGCTGAGATGGCAACCGCAATCGAGTCAGCTCGCCAGATGGTCTACATGACCGCTTGGAAGTTCAACAATGGCGAGTACCCAGTGCGCGAGATCTCAATGGCCAAGCTGCACGCAGCGCGTGTTGCTGTTGATGTGGCTGACGAGTGCATCCAGATCCACGGTGGCGCCGGCTACATGAAGGAATACGGCGTGGAGCGCGTCTGGCGTGACATGCGCCTCAACCGCATTGGCGCTGGTACCGACGAGATCATGCTCGACGTCATCGGCCGCTCATACGGCCTTTGATCCAGTAGCCGCACTTGCCAGAGCTGATCTCGACATACACGCGGATTGACGCGGCAGGCTCGCCTCCCAAAATCATTGAGGAGGCTGTCGGCCACGTCAACACCGGCGAGGACCGTTTGAGCATTGCGTTGATGACGGCACCTTCGGGCTGGTCTGAGCCAGCCCAGGCGCCTGACTTTGACGAGTGGACTGTGGTTACGGAAGGCTCAATGGACGTCATCCATGACGGTGGCACGATGACCGTTGAGGCTGGGCAGACAGTGTTGGTTAAGGCAGGCGAGCGCGTGCAGTACAGCACCCCCAACGGTGCCAAGTACGTGGCTGTGTGCCTGCCAGCGTTCCACCCCACCACTGTTAACCGCGACGACGAATAGACAGAGTGTCGGCCGACGTACTCAAGCCTGACTTCACAGGCCAGGGCGCGCCGGTCCCACCGTTTACGCCTGAGCACGAAGAGTTCCGAGCTTCAACCCGCGCATGGGTCGAGCGTGAGCTTCGCCCCCACGTTGACGAGTGGGAAGCAGCGCGCGACTTCCCCAACGAGCTGTTCACCAAGATGGCCGACCAAGGCTTCATTGGCCTCAAGTTCGACGAGGCCTATGGCGGTGACAACGACGTGGTTGCAGCCGCAGTCCTCGCAGAGGAACTGGCGCGCTGCGGGTCCGGTGGCCTTGCCGCTGGTGTTGGCGCCCACATGGAGATTGCCCTGCCGCCGATTGCCAAGTTCGGCAATGATGAACAGAAGCGGCGCTGGCTGGTGCCGGGAATCAAGGGCGAGAAGATCGCAGCGCTTGCGATCACCGAGCCTGACGCAGGCTCCGACGTAGCTGGCCTCAAGACCACTGCCACGCCTGTTGAAGGCGGCTGGATTGTGAGCGGTGAGAAGTGCTACATCACAGGTGGTTGCAGGGCTGACGTGCTTGTCACCGCAGTCCGCATGGCTGGCACTGAGCGCCATGACGGAATCACTTTCCTCGTAATTGAGCGAGGCGAAGGTGTTACCAGCAGCAAGTTGGAGAAGATGGGCTGGCACGCGTCCGACACGGCCCTGATCAAGTTCGACGAAGTGTTCGTGCCTGAGGAAAACCTGCTCGGCGAAGTCGGCAACGGCTTTGCTCTGATCATGGCCAACTTCCAATGGGAGCGGTTGACGATGGCGCTGGGTGCTGTTGCTGCCGGCGAGTACGTGATGGAACTGACCTTGAAGTACGCGAAGGAGCGTGAGGCCTTTGGCAGGCCGATCGCCAACTTCCAAGTCATTCGCCACAAGTTCGCTGAGATGGCAACAAAGCTTGAGGCTGGTCGCGCCCTCACAATGCACGCTCTGCGCATGCACGTGGCCGGTGAGAACGCAGTCAAGGAAGTCTCAATGGCGAAGCTGCTGACGCAACGCGCCACTGTTGACATTGCTGACGAGTGCCTGCAGATCCATGGCGGCGCCGGCTACATGGTCGAGTATGGAATTGAGCGCGCAGTGCGCGA
>CAZZKI010000196.1:1596-3329 GCA_964654785.1 uncultured Solirubrobacteraceae bacterium | reverse complement strand
TGGGCGCGGCTGGGTTCGAACCAGCGACCTCTCGCGTGTGAAGCGAGCGCTCTCCCACTGAGCTACGCGCCCGAGTTGCGTACACAGAGCGTATTGAAGTAACCAAGCCGTTGGACGGTCGCGAGGCCTTTCGGTAGCCTCACATTCATGCGGAGGCGCTTGCGAATTGTTGTCTGTGCGGCTGGAGTTGCAGTGTGGGCTCTGGCGGCCCTGCCTACCTCGGCGGAGGCGGTTACTCGCACCGTCGTGGTGCAGTCGGATCCCGTAACGGTTGGTGGCTACCAAGTCGCACTTCAGGGCCGGAACCTGCTCACGAAGGCTCCCAAGCTCGACGGCTACATCACCCACATGGAAACCGATGTTGTGGATGCGAAGACTGGGGCCAAAGTGCCAATCAATCGGATCATGTTGCACCACATTGTTTTCGTGAACCTCGGTCCGAATGCCATTAATGCGACCCGCTACGAACCGTTCTACGGCGATGGTGAAGAGCGCGCGAAGATGGATCTACCACCTGGTTACGGGTACCCAATTACCAAGGACGATGTCTGGGCTTGGGTATGGATGCTGATGAACCACAAGCCAACTGAAGACTCGGTTCGAATCCAATGGAAAATGACTGTCGTCACTGGTGAGACGCTTAAATCCGTCAAGCCAATTGTCTGGGATACCTCGCACGGTCGTGACGCGCTGATCTTTGATGTACCAGGGGGTGGGCCCGCGGGCTCTGTGGACACTCGCGTGGCATCGCGGACCATGCCGGTTTCAGGGCGCTTAGTCGCTGGTCTCGGGCACGTCCACGGTGGAGCGATAAACCTGAAGATGACTCAACCTTCGTGTAGTGGAAGGACCATCTACGACTCGCGGCCTACTTGGGGTCTGACGACGCATCCCTTTTACCAAGTGCGCCCCGTTCTGCATGAACCAGGTCCCATCAACATGACTCAGTTCAGGTCAGGTCGCGGTATTCCGGTCGTTGCTGGCGAACGCATCGAAGTCAGCTCGAATTACGACAACACTCGACCGCACACTCGCTCAATGGGCCTCTTGTTGGCCTATCTGTACCCCGACTCTTCGGTTGCATCGCAGTCGTGCCCAAAGCTTCCGAGTGATTACACGGTGGTTAAGACCAGCACCAAGGGGCGTAGCAAGGCGCCGACCGTAACAGTCAACATCTACGATTGGTCAGGCTCAGGAGTCACAAAGGCAAAGCAGGTTTTCGGACCACCTGGGGCAATGACAATCGCGCCAGCGGATACCACTGTCGAAGTCAAAGACTTCGCTTTCAAGACGGGGAACCTCACTGTCAACTCTGGGTCGTCTGTGACTTGGAGATTCGATGACCCTGTTCAGCACAACGTCACGCTCGCTAACGGGCCTGAAGGGTTTTCCTCAAATCGGCTTCAGAACGGCGCGACCTTCACAAAGAAGTTCACCAAGCCTGGCACTTACAGATTCTTCTGCGAGCTCCACCCAGTTGGAATGATTCAGCGCATAGTCGTCAAGCCTTAGTTTCGGGCTGAAGCCATCCATCGCAGGAGCGGCGGCCGGTAGCTTCCCTGCGAAGTGCACTTTGCTCTGAACCTGTTGATCCTCTTCGCGATCATCGCTGGCTATGCGATGGCAGGCATCACCGCACGCCGTCGTTGGTTTGCAGATTGGGCGGACTGGGAGGGGCTGCTGGTCGCAAGTGTCTGCGGTATCTGCGCTGCGGCAGGTGGCTCGTACCTGCT
>CAZZKI010000196.1:0-1496 GCA_964654785.1 uncultured Solirubrobacteraceae bacterium | reverse complement strand
ACCGGCTTCAACCTGTTTGACCCGCTGGTCTTCACTCACCTCTTCCCCAACTCAAGCGGGGCTATCCCTCACGCCGTTGCGATGGCGGTGTTTGGTAACGATTGGCTCTCGCCCCTGATCAACCTCGGCTGGTTTGCATTCGCATTGCTTGCGGGTACCGTCCTTGGCAGGCGAGTCGGCGCTGGGCTTGAGGGCCTTCTCGTCACTTGCATCGTGCTGACTATCCCTGAGTTCGTCTACGGCCAAGCTGGCAGTGGAAAATGGGACGCCGCGGTCCTGGGTCTGCTGCTCGCTGCCGTCGCGCTGGCGCTTTCAGAGCGGAGCAACCGAACTACCTTCCTTGTTGGGCTTGTGGCAGGGCTCGCGATCGCCGTCAAGCTGACTGGTCTGCTCCCCGCTTTTGCGCTGCTCGTCTACCTAGTCACGACTGCAAAGCGGGGTGATCGTGCAAAGACCGGCCTCTTGCTTGTTGGTGGGATTGCCGTTCTTGGCTCCTACTGGTTCGTCCGTGACTTGCTCACTTGGGGGTCACCATTGCCGACCTCGAAGATCCCCGGCCTTCCTTGGGCTGGCAACGGATTGGAGACAGACCTGCTGCCCTCGATCGCCAAGTGGCTATTCACGACACCAGGGTCACTGTGGGAGCAACTGCTCGAGCGGCTGGACAGTTATGGGTCGGCGTGGCTAGCCATGCTTTCGATGGCCGCGGTTGGGGTTGTGATCTCGATTATCTGGGGGCGAGGCAGCCAGCGCCGGACACTTGGCGTTCTCGCTTTGGGCCTTTTCGTCGCGACGATCTTCCAGCCGGCAAGCGGAACTGGAACTGAGCACAACATCATTGGCCTGTCTCATGTGCGGTACTTCGCGCCTGCGATGGCGCTTGCTTTGCTTGCGTTCGGTTCGCAGCTGAAGGCAATGCTTCGCCAAGGATGGGAATGGATCCCGCCGACTCTCCTCTTGGGGGTTCTCGGTTGGAATGTGCTGGGGACGCCTCTGCTCACCCGCGGTGGGAATGTGGCTGGCCCGCTTGTCGCGCTCGCGCTAATGGGCGTAATTGCTGGTGGTTGGTGGCTCTTCACAAATGGAACTGGCACCGTGAAGCTCGCAACTGCTGGGCTCGCCGTCATCGTTGCGATTGTTGGCGGACGAGCAGTGGCGACCGATTACGCACACGCTCGCAACAAGAATTACTCCTACTACCTGGTTACTCAGAAGCCGGTTCGCATCGGAATGATGGGTACGACCATTCCCTTCAACCAATACAAGCTGTTCGGTCCTCGCTTGCAGAACCGGGTGAACTTCGTTGGGGTCCCAGGCCCACATGGCTCAGTAAGGCCTGTCAGGACCTGTGCGGAGATGGTCGAGTGGATCAACAAGGGCAATTACGACCTGATCTACGCATCACGCAACCGCTACTCGTATGTGGACAAGTTCTCGGATGCTCCCGAGCAACCATGGCTTCGACTCCAGCCGAGCCTGCGCCTCAAGCGAAGGAT
>CAZZKI010000195.1:0-3334 GCA_964654785.1 uncultured Solirubrobacteraceae bacterium | reverse complement strand
CTGTTGGCGCCAATCTTAGCCCTGTCACCCACGGTGATCGGTCCTAAGAGCTTTGCCCCTGACCCGACAGTTACATCGTCACCAACGGTTGGGTGGCGCTTGCCGGACTGAAACCCCGTTCCACCAAGGGTCACTCCTTGATAGAGGGTCACATTTGATCCAATCTCTGCCGTCTCTCCAATCACAACACCCATGCCATGGTCAATGAACAGGCCTTTTCCGATTTGGGCAGCGGGGTGAATTTCAATCCCGGTCAAAGCTCTCGAACCCGCAGCTAAAGCGCGAGGGACAAATGGGACACCCGTCTCATGGAGAGCATGTGCGACCCGGTGAGACAGGACGGCATGCACGCCGGGCCAGAGAGCGAGCACGGTGATGCCACCGACGCCACGAGCAGCGGGATCCCGTTCAAACGCAGCGGACACATCATGCCGCACTTCGCGAGCGATTCGACCCATTAGCCGTGTTCCGGGAAGCCCCATGCGGCGAGGGTAGCGACCACTCGCCGGCGAAGCCACCTTTGGAGCTAGCCAACCGAACGAAAGGCACCCTAATTTGGTGCGAAGAAGGGCGCAGAGGCGTAGCGTTCGCCGGAATCTGGCAGCACCGCTGCTATCCGCTTGCCCGCGAACTCTGGCCGAGACCCAATCTCTCGCGCTCCGACAAGGGCAGCACCACAGCTCATTCCAATGAGCAGGCCTTCCGTTCGGGCTGCCGCCCAAGCAGTCGAGATTGCATCGTCGTCACTGACGGGAATCACCTCGTCAATGAGATCCCTATCCAAGACGCCGGGCACAAAGCCCGCACCGATGCCCTGAATGCGATGAGGTCCGGGGCGACCGCCGGAAAGGACGGGAGAGCTTGCCGGCTCAACGGCCACCACCTTAAGCTCTGGGTTCTTCTCCTTTAGGAACCGGCCAGCACCCGTGATAGTGCCGCCCGTTCCGACGCCGCAAACAAGCACATCAACCTTGCCAGAAAGTGTTTCCCATATCTCGGGTCCCGTGCCCTCGTAGTGGGCCTGAGGGTTGGCAGGGTTGGAAAACTGGTCGGGAAGCCAGCTGTCTCCCTCCGAAGCCAAGCGCTTGGCCTCGGCGACAGCCTCGTTCATGCCTCCCATGGACTCGACAATGTCCACCTTCGCACCAAACAACTTCAGAAGTGTCTCCCTCTCCCGACTCATCCCCTGAGGGAGAGCCAAGACGAGTTCGTATCCGCGGGCTGCGGCCACGAAGGCCAGCCCGATCCCAGTGTTGCCGGAGGTAGCCTCGACGATGCGGGTCTTTCCCGGCGTAATCAGCCCGTCGCGCTCTGCCGCGTCCACCATCGACAGCGCGATGCGGTCCTTGACGGAGCCACCTGGGTTGCGGGCCTCAATCTTGCCGAAGATTGAGGCGCCCAAATCAGGGAACAGCCTGTCTATTGGCACCATCGGAGTGCCGCCAATTAACCCCTCTACTCGGACAGGAATTAGACCCATTAGGGCCAGATTAGCCCAAAGAGCAGCTCTAGGCCAGCCGGGTTAGATCCAGTACATCGGGGCGTCGCCACCGGATTCAGCCTTGGCCAAATCCTCGATGGTTGACTCACCAAGCACCTTGCGGGCTGCCTCCGCAGCCTCAGCAAAAACACCCTCCGAGTCAGCCCCTAGCGGCCCGTCCAAGATCTCGACTACTTCGAGAGCTGTGATTTCAGACGCAGGGCGCGCCAGCTTGAAGCCGCCCTTGACTCCCCTCTGACTGGTCAGAAGGCCTGCCCGCCGCAGCGAGGCGCAGATCTGCTCAAGGAACTGAGCGGGAATTCCGCGCTTCCTTGCGATCTCAGCCGCCGGAACCGGCTTGCCTTCGGGCGAGCTAGCGAGCTCAAGAAGCGCGCTTAAACCGTACGGCGACTTTGCAGTAATCGAGATCACGACCTGATCCTATGCAGGTGTCCCGTCAGCTTTAAAGCTGGCGATAAAGGCATCGATCCGGGACAGGGCCTCAGCCTTGCCCAGCACCGCAAGGGTTTCAAATATCCCAGGAGAGATTGTGGTGCCCGTAAGGGCAACCCGGATTGGCTGGAAGACCTTGCCTGGCCCAACGCCGAACTCCTCTGGAAGGGGCTCCAGCGCTGCCTCGATCTCCCCCTCGGTGAACTGATCACTGGTAGCGGCGAGGACCTCACGAGCGCGGATCAGCGCTGGCATGGCCTCGTCACGCCCGAATGTCTTTTTAATCGCCTTCTCGTCGGGAGTCGGGCCGTCCCAAATGAAGCCACAAAGCGGGTCAAACTCGGAGAGCGTCTGGAACTTCTCCTTCGATATCGAGACGGCGGCGGCAGCGTTACTTCTACCTGTAAAAGCTTCGATCCGACCAACCAAGTCGGCTTCAGGAAGCTCACGCACATAGAGACCGTTCATATGCCTCAGCTTCTGCTCGTCGAAGACCGCTGGACTCTTTGAAACGCGATCCAGCGAGAACCGCTCCTGCAATTCTTCGACGGTGAAGATCTCTCGTTCCGAGTCATAGCCGGCACCGAGGAGTGCGAGGTAGTTGAGCACCGCCTCCTGCAAGTAGCCGGAATCACGGAGCTCCTGAACTGATGCGGCTCCGTGCCGCTTGGAGAGCTTCTTCCCGTCCGGACCGTGAAGCAGCGGAAGGTGGGCATAGACCGGCAGCTCGGCACCTAGAGCTTCGAGCACCAAAACTTGTTTAGGAGTGTTGGAGAGGTGGTCCTCGCCTCTAACCACATGGGTTATCCCTCCGTCAAGATCGTCCACCGCAACCGCGAGGTTGTACAGCGGCGTTCCGTCGGCTCGCGCTATGACCGGGTCGTCCATGTGGCGATGAGCGAACACCGCCTCGCCACGAATAGCGTCACGCACGACGGTTTCGCCGTCGTCGGGAACACGGAGCCGCAGAGCACCATCCGCTTCGGCTTCTCCACGAAATCCAGCATCGGCCCCGTGCACCTCCTTCCATGCGCGAACGTCGTCGGCCGTGGCATTTGATCGGTAGGCCTTGCCTTCGGCCTCAAGCTGAGCGAGAACCTCCTTGTGGCGATCCTCGTTGTGCGTCTGAAAGACAGGCCCCTCGTCCCATCCAATCCCCAGCCAGTCAAGCGCCTCAAGAATCTGGGCCACGTTCTCCTCAGTGGAGCGCTCCCGATCTGTATCTTCGATCCGGAGCAGGAGGCTGCCGCCATTACCACGGGCGAGAAGCCAGTTGAACAAAGCAGTGCGCGCGCCACCAATGTGGAGGGCGCCGGTGGGTGATGGGGCAAATCGAACTCGCATTGAGGAGAACGCATGGTAATCGGAGCGCACGTTTCACCGGCAGGAGGGCTGCCAAAC
>CAZZKI010000194.1:0-3346 GCA_964654785.1 uncultured Solirubrobacteraceae bacterium | reverse complement strand
TGGCCACAGCGCGCGTGGAGGCGGCATCAATCGGCAGGGGGTAGTCACGAACCCAAACGACTCGGCCGTCAGGCGCGATCACCTTGCCGGCCTCGAAATCCACTTCCAGGTCCATCAGGTCGCGACAGCACTGCAGGAAGTTTCGGCGGTAGGCCATCGTGTGCACGCCGATGATGTCGTTGCCAAGAATCCCTGTGAACAGTTCCTCGCGCAGGCGGGAGGGAAGTACACGCCAAGCGTCTGACTGAGTCCACGGGATGTGAACAAAGTGCTGAAGGAACGCGTCAGGCCGCTCCCTGCGAATCACCCCGGGGAGCGTGTAGAGGTGGTAGTCGTGGACCATTACGACTGGGTTCTCAACTCCCTCAATCTCTTCGAGCACGGCAGCTGCCAAGTCTTCGTTGACCTGCTTGTAGCCAAAGTCGAAAGCTTCGATTTCCTCAGTCCGAATGTCAGGCGCGTTCGACAGGTCCCAGAGGTAATGCTGGATAAACCAGAGCATTGGGTTGCTAACCACGCTGTAGAAACCGTGGTAGGCATCCGGGTCTGACTCGACAAGTCGAACCATGTAGTCACGCGGGCTGTCAGGCAAGCTGACTGGGAAGGCCTTGCCGCCATGGCTGCGTGATGCCTCGGCGTCAGACTCGGTCATTGCCGACGCGACCCACGTCACGTCTCGGTAGGTAGCGAGTCCTGTCAAAGCGGTGACGAGGCCGCCGCCGCCGCGCTTCATTTCACCGCCAGGCCGAAACCGCACTGGCCCGCGGTTTGACACGAGCACTAGCGGAGCGGCTTGGTCGGGAGTCATTCCCCTGCCTGCTGCCCGTTCGCGATCTTGAGCCAGTCGCGCAGGAGGCGTGGCGTTAGGAAGTGCTTCCGAACATGTTCCTTGCCCGCCTTGCCGAGTTTGGCTCCAAGATCAGGGTCGCGAAGGATGTCCACGGTGCGATCCGCACAGGACTCAACCGAGTCAACGAGGTAGCCGGAAACTCCGTCTGTGATCTGAAGCGGAATGCCGCCAACGTCACCGCCAATGAATGGCCGTGCCTTCCAAATTGCTTCGGAGACGGTTAGACCGAAGCCCTCACGGGTGCTCTTTTGAATCAGAACATCAGCGTGTGACTGGAACGCATTGACTTCGATCGCTCCGACATTGTTGAAGTTGTTGAGGATGTGAATGTCCGGGTCGCCGGCAGCGTGCTCAACGGTTGCATTGAAGAACTCCCAGCCCTCGGGATCGTCCGATGCCATTGAGCCGACAAGCGCCAGCTGTATGTCTGGAACATGGTCGCGCGCTGACCTGAACGCGTCAATCACGCCGAGCGGGTCCTTCCACGGGTCAAAGCGCGAGACCTGGCAAACCAGCGGGCGCTCAACATCAATTCCAAATTGGTGACAGATGTAAGTCGCCTCATCGGGGGAGAAGGCCATGTTTTTCGGAGCGAGCGGGTCAATTGCCGGCGGCACAATGTTGACCTGCCCGTTCATTCCGGCCGGCACGTACTGCTGCATGTGGAAGACGGACTGTGGGTAGTCGGCGATCCACGGAAGCAGGTTGGCGATCGTGTCGGGATTTGGTGTGGAGAGGTCAATGTGACAACGCCACACCCACTGCTTGGCCCGGTCGGGCACAAGTTTCATGATCGCCGCTGGCTGCGGGTCGTGAACGATGCATGTGTCCCAGCCACCGGAAAGGGCTTCAGCGTTCATCTCGTTGTAGCGCTTCCAATCAGACCATTGGTCTGGGGTCAGGTCGTTCTCGGCTCCTTGGAGAGAGTTATGCATCTGCTTCGTGGCATTGAAGAATTCGTCTTGGCCATAGATCACTTGCCATTCAGCGTCAAGACCAACATCGCGCATCAGCGGCAGCAGCGTGTAGAGAATTTCCGCGACGCCACCTCCATACGCGGTAGCTGAGAGGTGAAGAATCCGGTGGCCTTGGAGCGGTTCTGCGAGAGCTCGAATTTCCTCAATCAGGTCACGCCCCACGATCGAGGCGTAGTCGTCAAGGTGCTTGGTTCCAATCGGGACGGTTTGGAGCATGTAAAGCACCATACCTCCGACAGAGGAGGGGCTGGGACCGCATCGGAGGCTAGGCTGGCCTCGTGCTTGATGGTCGGCTTCATCGCCTAGCGCTTCTGTTCACAATGGTGCCGCTTATTGCGGTTGCGGCTTTCTCCCTTCGACAGGCGCCCGTGGCACGCACTGTGGCCCTTGCCCCCGATGCTTTTGACAGTGATGCGGCCAAGTCAGATCTCGCTAAGTTGATGGCATTCAAGGGGCGCAGGCCGGGTAGTGATGGGGACAGAGCAGCTGCGAGTTTCGTCGCCCAGAGGTTCCGGGCTGCTGGCCTGAAGGTTTGGGTAGAGCAACGCGAGTCCGCCACTGTCAGTGGCCAGACAACTACCCAAGTGGTTCACGCCCTGCGCACTGGCTTCTCGCAGCGCAAGGTGTACATCGCGGCAGACAGAGCCATGCCAGGTCCAGGGCAGGCCCCACTCAGTGGAACAGCGGTACTGCTTGAGCTTGCTCGAGACATTGGCGGCAGGACCGTTTCGCACAGTGTCGAGTTCATTTCGACTGGTGCCGGACCGGGCGGGGAGCTTGCCGGCTGGTCACCAATGCCGGACGACACTGTGGCGACGATGGTCCTTGGCAATCAAGCAGCCGCGGTTCTGCATCGGCCCTTCGTAGTTCCGTGGGCGGAGGCGCGCTCTGTAGCCGCACCACTTGCCCTCGAGCGAAGCGCTGCAAGTGCTGTGAAGCAGGAGACGGGTATCGATCCCGGCCTTGTCTCGAGCGCCTCGCGTTTCGCACGGCTTGCGATCCCTCTCTCGACGACCGACCAGAGCGGACTTCTCGCCGACGGGGTGGCAGCAATCGAAATTGGCTCTTCTGGAGAACGTGCAATTCCTCAGGACGGAATTCTTGGAGAGCAGTTCGCGGCTTTCGGGCGCTCAGCCCTGCGCCTCGCCGGGATTCTTGACGGCGCGGGACCATCGTGGCCAGGTGAGCCAACCGCCGACATTCCCGTCCGAGACAGGGTCCTTCCAGCGTGGGTGTTGCGCCTGTGGGGAGGCCTTCTAGTTGCAGTCGGGCTTGTCGTCGGAGTTGACGGAGTTGCCAGAAGTCGCCGTCGTCGCCTTCCAGTCCTGCCTGCGGCCCGGTGGTTCATTGCGGCGTGGCCTGTGTTCCTGACGATGTGGCTGTGGCTTCTCTTGGCTGGCGTCACTGGGGTCATCAGCGGAGTCCCTGCATCTGTAGCCCCGGCGGGCTCGGTCCCAGTCTCGTGGGTGGCGCTGGCCGGCCTGCCCTTGGTTGGAATGCTCGGTTGGATCTTCCTGCG
>CAZZKI010000193.1:0-3372 GCA_964654785.1 uncultured Solirubrobacteraceae bacterium | reverse complement strand
GCTACTTGAGCGCGGCTTGGATGGCGGCGTTCATGGCGTTGATGCCGAATGCTCCCTCAAGGCGGGCTTTGATCAGGCCGTCCTTGCCGACGGTGAAAAACCACGGCTCCGTCTGGAGATTAAAAGCGAGCATCTGTGGATTCAACTTCGCTGGGCCCTTGGCGGGAATCACATTGTTGACGTAGACCTCTTGGTGGATGGCGTCAATCTTGCCCTTGTACGCGGCTTGCAGCTGGAGGAGCAGATCGGTTACCGGACCACAGACCCGCGACTGGCACAGGGCCGGTGTGGAGAACATCAATGCGATTGGCGCCTTGCCGAGCACTTCCTTGAAGTTGTATTCGTGAAGTGAGGGAGCAGGTGGAATCCTCGTGTCAATTGCCTTCAACGCTGCCCCTCCAGATGCGGTGGGGGTCGCGATCGCTGGGGCCTTGTCCCCGACGGATGGGATGTTGGTGCTCTTGGCAACCTCAATCTCGCTGGTCGCGCTCTGGATTGTTGATCCGGACTTAGCCAGTACCAAAGCGAGCCACTTACCCGCGCTTGGAATGTTGGCCTCCGCCTCGTAAATGGCTTTCAGAGAACTGGTGTCAAGCGCTGCGCCCTTGGAAAGGAATGCCGACTGGGGCACCATCGGGTCGGCTGGAGCCGCGAACGGACCAATCGGCTTGTCGGTCGGACTCTTTGCGAGGTAAAGCACGCTTGGCGCGTACACCGGGCTTCCAGCGTTATCGAGAAGCCCGAATGCGACGCGGTTCTGACCCGGAGTGAAGGTTGCACTTGCTGGAGCGAAGTTGAGCTGCTCGCTCGCTTGCCCCACGAGGCTCTGAAGAGTTGCTCCCTCAGCAGAAGGGAAGTCCGAGACCTTGACTGTCTCAGCGTCGGTGACCTCTTGCGGGACAGGACCTGACTTTGTCAAATCATTTCCGCCAGACCCGCACCCCCCACCAAAAGCGAGGGCAGCACAGACAGCTGCGAAAAGGGCAAGATTCCGGGGGCTAGAGCAGTTCATTGGGCAATCATTGCACCTGCTCTGCCGACTCCCGCGGATTTGCTGCCTATGATGCCCGCATGGTTGAACCCGAAGGCAATCCAGGAGCGTGGCTTCGCTGTTACCGATGCTGGTCACAGCAGCTTGAAGTCAACGTCACCTACGAGGGCCTGCACAAGGTTGACCCTGATACCGGCGAGCGCTCTGACTGCGTGGACGAGATCCAAGACTCGGTCGTCCAATGCCTTGACTGCATGCACGACCAGCCGCACTTGACCTTTACCGAGGGCCGCGTCCAGCCAGTCGGAGACCGGTGGGAGCGGATGGTTGCAGGAACTCCATGGGTCGCCTCCTGCACCGTGACCGTGGATGCCGATGAGGTAGACAGCTGTTCCGGCCCGCACGCGGGTGATGCGCTCTCCTACGCAGCCTTTGGAGACCATGGAACCCGCGAGTTTTTCACCCATGTGCGCTTCCACAAGCACGACGACGACCGGATCATTGTCCACCTCCTCGTCGAGCTATACGCAAGGTCAGCCGAGGAAGCAACAGACGTCCTCCGTGACGCATCACGGGGCCTGCTTGCGATCACGAGCCTCGCGGAAGAGTCAAGACCGCCAGCAGCGGTTGACGACCCTCACGCTTAGCTCCTAGCCAACGTCCCGCGAGACTCGTACCCGCATTGCAGCAGCAGCAGTGCTGATTGGCTCAAAGAGGCTGTCGCACCTCGACAGTTGGCCCGAGACAATCCCGTAAGCGATGTGGTTGGCGAAAACAGGCGAGCCGCTGTCCCCCGGTTTGCTGCAGAAGTTGGCCTCGACGAGGCCGTACACAGTGACGTGCTGATCGCGATAGGTCACGGCTACTCCGGTTCGAGTCACCAGACCGCAGCTTGTCGCTCCCAAGCTGGCGCCGGACGAGCACACCCGTTGACCAACTATTGGAGTCGAAGCACCCGTGATCGAGTAGGCGTCATTCCGAGCTTGCCCGGAACCAGAGCGCACCGCAACCCACGCCCTTGGCCTCCAGCCGGCCACATTGTTGATGTCGAGGATGCCTGCGTCCGCAGTGGAATCAAACCGCCGATTGTGAACCGGCCCAATGCGATGGGTAGAACCGTTGACAAAGTCGGTCAGCCAGGTCCCTCCCCAGAGGTAATCGCAGTGACCGGCTGTCAATTGGTAAAGACGTCCATCACTGACGCTTCGGGCAATGAAGGCACCGGTGCAGCCAGCAAATGAGCCGTAGATCCAGATCCCAGCCCGCAGTGGCGGGTCGCAAAAGACCGACCTGCATGGAAGAGTCGTCGCCGCAACGACACCGGAATTCACCCGGACCATTGACCCGAAATCGGTGGAAGCTTGGTAAACGAATCGCTGCTGAGTAGCTGCCGACTCACCAATGAACGGGGCTGTGATCTGGACAGAGTTGAGGTCGGGCCTGACTCCGATGGTGATGGGAACGGTTGTGTCTCGATTGATCTGCGCGAGCCGGTCGCGCAGCGCCAAGACGACGCGGTTTAGCCGCGCCTCGCTGTTAGGCACTGAAACAACCTCTCCGGGCAGACCAACGCTTCTAAATGCGGCCGTCAACCGGCTCACATCCTTGGCCGTGCCCGCGACTAGACCGATGCGATAACCCGAATCAGGAAGCTGAGCTAGCCAAAGCCCCCCAAAACGCGGCCCTGCCACGGAACGGGCGTACTGGACGAGATCATCGGGATTCGTCCCGACCTCAGGAACGATCGTGCTGGTCGCTAACCCGGGCTCAGTACCAAGAGGCAAGACAAATCTGGTCGCCTGTGACGGTTGAACCTGAGTCTCGTGGTCCGCGCCGCGGCCCAGCACGACAGCAACGGTCGCCGCGATGACCGCCACAGCGACAGCCCCCGCCGTGATCTTCCTCACTTCTCAACGCTACAGCCCGACCAGCTAAACGAGGGACTTATCTGCCCTCCAAACAGAAGCGAGGGAGCCATTGGCTCCCCCGCGAACAACCTAGAAGTGTTGGCTGTTAGCCGAGGCGCTCTGTCAGCCCGGCCAGCTGGTCGCGCATCTCCTGCGGAAGGCGCTCGCCGAGGAAGTCAAGGTGCTCCTCGATTGAGCCGAGCTCAGCCTTCCACTCGTCAACATCAACCTTGAGGAGCTCCGCAAGGTCAGCTTCGGAAACGTCAAGACCGTCAGTGTTGAGGTCACCTGCCTCAGGCAGTGTTCCGATCGCGGTGTCAACGCCACCTACGGCACCGTCACAACGGCGGAATACCCACTCAAGGACTCGGCTGTTCTCGCCGAAGCCTGGCCACAGCCAGCGTCCGTCTGCGTCCTTGCGGAACCAGTTGACGTAGAAGATCTTCGGAAGCTTGTCTGCATCTGCAGAAGCGC
>CAZZKI010000192.1:0-3377 GCA_964654785.1 uncultured Solirubrobacteraceae bacterium | reverse complement strand
CGACGGCACCCAGGTGAAGATCCTTGCTTGGTACGACAACGAGTGGGGTTACGCGAATCGGATGGTTGAGTTGGCCGGCAAGGTGGCCGGTAGCCTCAGCTAGACGGCAGATGAGCAACGCCTCAGCCCAGCGCCAGGAGGGCGACCTCCGCAACTACGCACTCGTTACAGGGGCGTATTGGGCTGACACGATCGCCGACGGGGCCATTCGGCTCCTCGTCCTTTTCTACTTCTACCAGCAGGGTTACACCCCGTTCCAGCTGGCCACCGTCTTCGTCTTCTACGAAGTCTTCGGGATCCTGACCAACCTCTTCGGAGGCTTCCTCGCTGCCAGATTTGGCCTGACGACGACCCTCGTATTAGGCCTCGTTACTCAGATCATCGCCCTGCTGATGCTTGGGCTTGCGCCTGACGGCTGGATGGTCGTCGGATACGTGATGGCGGCTCAAGCACTTTCAGGTATTGCGAAGGACCTGACGAAGATGAGTTCAAAGAGCGCTGTGAAGTTGGTTGTAGCTGAGGACCAGCCGGGCGCCCTTTACAAGTGGGTCGCAATCCTCACAGGCTCGAAGAATGCCCTCAAGGGTTTCGGCTTCTTCCTCGGCGGCCTGCTCCTGACGGTCACCAGCTTCAAGACCTCAATGCTCTTGCTTGCGGCATTGGTGTTCACCGCGCTGGTCACAACTGTCCCGTTGATGACAGGCAGCCTCGGCCACCCCGACGCGAAGGCCAAGTTCCGCCACATGTTCTCCCAGAACAGGGCAGTGAACATGCTCGCCGCGGCCAGGATCTTCCTGTTCGCAGCGCGTGACGTTTGGTTTGTCGTCGGCCTTCCTGTCTACCTGCGCACTGTCCTTGACTGGAGCTTCTGGGAGGTCGGCACCTTCATGGCAGTTTGGGTAATCGGCTACGGCATCGTCCAAGCGTCAGCACCGCGCCTGATCAAAGCCCGCACCGCGGAGCACGGAGCTCCTGATGGTCGTACTGCCGCGCAACTGGCTTTTGTCCTCGCGCTCTTCCCAGCGGCGATCGCCTTGGCCTTGGGCGCTGACCTTGACCCAACTACGGTGCTCGTAGCCGGCTTGATCCTGTTCGGGATCATCTTCGCGCTCAACAGCGCTGTTCACTCGTACTTGATCCTCGCCTACTCGGATGGAGACAAGGTCGCGATGAACGTCGGCTTCTACTACATGGCAAATGCAGCTGGCCGCCTCGTAGGAACCATCCTCTCCGGAGTTCTCTACCAATGGCAGAGCCTGGAGGCGTGCCTTTGGGCGTCAGTGGCGTTCGTGCTGCTGGCAGGCGCCATCTCGCTTCTGCTGCCTAAGCAGATCTCTTGACGACCAATTCCGGCGGTAGTAACTTCTCACACTAAGTGACGGGGCGTCTTCTAATCACATTGGTGATGTCCGCGGCTCTCGCGGTTAGCACTCCCGCGGTGGCAGACGCCGCAAACAGGTACGCGGCGCCCAGCGGCAGCGGCACTTCGTGCACTGAATCCAGCCCTTGCTCTCTTGATGAGGCGGTTAATGGAGCTGGGGTAGCTGACAACGACTCGGTAATCCTAATTGCCAATCCGGGCACCTCTAACCGAGTGTTCAACCTGTCTTCGCGACTCGAAATTGGGTTCACTCATTCAGGACTCACGCTCAAGGGTGATTCGCCAGCGATCAAGCCGACGATTCATTTTGATTCCTCCGTGACCCTGCCAGACGTGCTGATCTTCGGAGCCAATACGTTAATCCAAGATGTGATCATCAGCAACGATTCACCCGGGTCATCGTTCAGTTCGATGCTTGCTGTTCAGTCGAGCGCCAGCGGCACCAAGTTCAACCGGTGCGTCTTATTGGCCAATTCGGAGGGGCCAGTGCTCTCCGCAGCTGGGGTTGAAGTTCATAACTCGATAGTTGCCGCTGCACAATCCACCAGTGGCTCTGCAGCCGCTTTGGTCAATCCTGGGAAGGTGATTGGCTCAACGGTGCTAAACAGGAGGCGCACTGGTTCGGCCGTTCTGTTCAGCGACAGCTTCTACCCGCTGATCGCGTCCTCGGCTCTCTCAGCGGTGATTCGAAACAGCATCCTGCTGGGCGGTGGCGAGATTGTTGGAGGTGGGAATGGATTCGACATTGATACCCAGAATGGATCTCTTGCCCCGCTAACTGTGGACGTGGCGTATTCGACCGTCAAGAATTTCATGGACTCCAACGCTTACCTGACGCCGCCTGCACCGAACGTGACTAAGGGAGGCGGGATTGCCGACACTGCGCTCTTCTCAACAGGCCTTGACAGCGCCGACCCAGTCAACTCGTTGCGTCAAGCCTCTGCGTCTGCAACGCGTAACTCGGGCGATGATTCATACGCCAGCAGTGACCTGACCAACCTTGACGGTGAGGATGTAAGAGGCAGGCCACGAAAGCTGGGTGTGACGGACATGGGCGCTGATGAAGCTCTCGTCGCGCCATCCCCGCACCTGACTGGCTATCTGCGGAGAGGTTCGACTTGGGTTGACTTCACCTCCAACGTCAATCCGGTTGGACTTGACAGCGCGCTGCACATTGAGTTTCGGAAATCCGTCGGTGCGGTCTGGACGGACCGTTCTGTGGCGACGGCATTGAGTGCGTTTAGTGAGCAACCTGTAAGCGGGCGTATTAGCGGACTTAGCCCGCACACTCGCTACTACTGGAGGGCGTACGCCTCTAACGCAACTGGGTCAAGCTATGACTCTCTATCAGGCGAGTTCTGGACGCGCTGGGCATTTGGTGTTAGCGGACTTAAAGCAGCAGTTCGAGCTCGAAGCGTTGACTTCACGTCAACGGTTGGGGCGCCCGGCGCTGGAAAGGTGTCTCAGGTGGTGACGGCTCGCATCGGAGGTCGCACGGTCACTGTGTGCAGAGCAGGCAAGCTCGGCCTCACTACGGATACCGGAGTGGCTCTCACATGCAAGGCAGGAAGGTCAGTCCGCAACGCACTCAGGACAGGTGCATTGAAGTTCAAGGTGTCTTCGACCTTCACGGCCTCAAGTGGAGCGAAACAGTCAGCGGCTGTCTCGATCCGCGTTGCTCGCAGACGTTGACCTAGCTCGTCTCGCCAGCTGAGCTAGCCGGCAAGCGACACTGAGCCGTCAATCAGCCACTTGCCGTTGATCTTGACGATCCGCGTTGGCTTGGTTCCTGGCGGTGAGGGAACGACGATCACTCCAGCTTCGTTGCCGTCAATCACGATCTTCCCGGCACGGTAGGTGCGAACCTGTGCGCGCTCGACGCCAGTGGGGAGTCGGCTGATAGTGGTGAGGGTCATCGCGCAATCACGGCCGCGGAGCATGCCCGCCTTCTCCTGAATCATCTTCTGGGCTGATGGGCTCAGCTTGGAGCACATTG
>CAZZKI010000191.1:0-3404 GCA_964654785.1 uncultured Solirubrobacteraceae bacterium | reverse complement strand
GATGGGGCAGACCGCAGAGAAGGGCCTCACACTGGTTCCCACAAAGCTCTACTTCACGGGCCAGCACGCAAAGGTTGAGCTTGCGGTCGCTCGAGGCAAGCAACTCCATGACAAGCGCCGTACCCTCAAGGAAAAGGAACTCAAGCGCGAGATGGAACGGTCTCCGGGGCGCCGTCGCTAAAACGGGACGTTGGTGGGCCCCTTTGCTGCGGATTGGGATCGCGGCTACACTGAAGTGACAATTCACCCACGGGGACGACAGGCTTCGACGCGGTTGTTCGCGGGGGTGGTTGCGAGTCGAGGTGCTGGATGGCCTCGTTAAACCTCCAGCAAAAACCATAAGTGCGGACTCACATGAGTACGCCCTCGCTGCCTAGCAAGAACTAGGTGAGTGAGGTCTCGGCCCCCGAAGCCTGCGGCGGGGATCGCCGGGATCAACAGCAGGATCACCCGGGGAGGAAGGTCCTCGCCAAACCGGGGACATCACTTAGGAGGGCTGGCTCTAGGTAACCCCGCCGGTGCGGCGACCCAAGAGCGAGATTCGAGCATCGGACACACTCGTAGACGCCACTCTTAGCGCAATTGCGGACGCGGGTTCGACTCCCGCCGTCTCCACTAACCAGGCGGCCCCGAAAGGGGCCGCCGACTTCACACGCGAGGTCTGCGGTTGTCGTCCTCTGGACATGCGGGTACTCGTTTGTTACTGCCAGTTACGACAGCCGCCCGTTTGCCAGTTGCGAGCGCTGAGTCGGTTTGCTCTACTTATAACTCTCGAAATGTCTCACAAGTATTTTAGATCCGACTTCGCCGTCAAGTCGCTTCTTGCGATGTTGCTCAGTTGTGGGCTCCTCCTCACCTCGGCATCCTCCGCCTCTGCTGCAGCGCAGCCGATTGCTTCGGGCCTCGGTTCCGGTGGCAACTTCTTCTGCGTGGTCATGAGCGACACGACGGTCCAGTGCTGGGGTAATAACGGGAAAGGCCAGTTGGGCAACGGCACCACCACCAATTACTGGCAGGCGACGTCCGTCTACAACAACGCCTGGATCGGGGTGACGGTGACAGGTCTCAGCGGAGTCAGTCAACTCTCGGGTCAGGGCAGCACCGGCTCCAATACAGACGGATCCATCTGTGCGTCACTTTCCGACACCACAGTCAAGTGCTGGGGAAATAATAGTCTCGGCCAGCTGGGTGACGGTACGACAACCAACAGCACCACTCCGGTCAGCGTCAGCGGCCTTAGCGGAGCAACACAGGTCACTGCGGGACAAGTGCATTACTGCGCTCTGCTTTCCGACACGACAGTCAAGTGTTGGGGTAACAGTGATAACGGCGAGTTGGGTAATGGCACCCAGTACACCAACAGCGTGACGCCCGTCATGGTCACTGGTCTATCAGGCGCTACTCAGATCACCAGCGGATATCAACACTCATGCGCCCGGCTTTCCGACACCACAGTCAAGTGTTGGGGTGCTAATACCTGGGGCCAGATAGGCGACGGCACAGGTGGCGCCCTGGTGGTCAGGACTACTCCCGTATCGGTCACTGGTCTCTCACAAGTGAGCAAGATCTCCGCCGGGGGAGCAACGACTTGTGCCTTGCTCACCGACGCCACGGTCAAATGTTGGGGAATGAACGACGCCGGCCAGGTGGGAGATGGCACGACCACTCAAAGGACTACTCCGCAGACTGTAAGTGGCCTCTCTGGCGTAGTCCAGTTGACTGGTGGCGCGGGTCATATGTGTGCTTTGCTGACCGATACCTCTGTCAAGTGCTGGGGCGGCAACTCTTACGGCCAACTTGGTAATGGCACTACGACCTCCAGCTCTTCCCCGGTCGCGGTCACCGGCCTTTCCAACGTAACCCAACTCGCCAGCAGTGACTACACCACCTGCGCCTTGCTCACCGGTGGTGATGTGAAGTGCTGGGGGGACATAGCACGGCGAGATACCTTCTGGTCGGGCGGCATTGTCTCCAGTAGCAGGGGGGCCCGCTCGACCACGCCCGTTCTGGCATATCACCAACCGGATACGACTCCTCCAGCAACCCCGGGCCCCTTCACCGGCGAGCCGTCATCAACAACAAGCTCAACCGGGGCGACGATCAGCTTCACTCTTGGCGAGGCGGGTGGGACGGTGGAGTGTCGTGTTGACTCCGGTTCGTGGGGTCCGTGCACGAGCGTTTCGGGTACGACTGGGTCGTTCACGGTGTCGGGTCTTGCCGATGGTGCGCACACAGTGTCCGTCCGGCAGACAGATGCTGCGGGAAATGTCAGCGCGGTTGGCACATCGTCCTCATGGACGGTCGCATCAGCTGACACAGTCGCGCCAGATGCCCCGGCTGTGACTCTCATCAGTCCTTCCTCGTCGCCGACGAGCGATACGACTGCGTCGATCAGCTACTCGGGTGAGGGCGGCGCGATATTCACCTGCTCGCTTGACGGTGGTGCGTTTGGCGCCTGCCCGGCATCGCCGGTGGCTCTCTCCGGGCTGTCGCTTGGCGACCACACGTATAGCGTCAAAGCAACTGACTCAGCCGGCAATGTCAGCCCGGCAGGTTCGGTGACTTGGACGGTCGTCGCTGCGGCTCGCGCGCCTGGCCTTCTAGCAGTGTCGCTCAGCGTGCCAGCGTTCAACTGCAAGGCGATGATCAAGTGCGGCACTCAGTTTGTGACGACGATCAAGTCCACTCCGAAGATCGTTGGCGGTCCTGTCACCAAGCTGGAGTACGCGATCACGGACAAGCAGCCTTCTGACGCTGCTCGACCATTTGCCGGTCGAGTGTTGGCATATTCGCCGGTGATCAAGCTCCCACCACGCAAGGTTGCTTTCTGGGTGCGAGTGAGAAATGACGCTGGTCTTTGGTCGCGTTGGTACCGCACGCGCTCTGCGCCAACATTGGTTGGTTGGTAGTTGAGGCATCTAGCCGGGCCTTCAACTCGACGGCTCGTTACAAAGCGCTACGGCTGGGCATGGGGCACGCCCCAATGCTCCCGCCAGCTGTGGGATTAGGGAGTGACTTACGCAGCTTCGACGAAGTCGAAGTCAGTTGGGTCAAAGACTTCCGTAGCGGCCACGTACTCATGCATGTAGCCGGGCCAGTTGGCGACGATCCTGCCTTCGGCATCGCGGTACCAGGAGTCGCACCGAGTCCATGCTGTGCCCTTAAACCGGGCCTGCGTTGCCTTGTCGCTCGCCACTTCAACATCGCTTCGCACTACGACTCCAGCGGCGTCTCTGGCGCGGGTTGCTTGGAGTGCCTGGCGGATGTAAGCAGCCTGTGCTTCGAGGTAGACGAGGATTGAGCCACCTGATGTGTTGGTGTTCGGTCCGTACATAAGGAACAGCGACGGGAAGCCCGGAACTGTCATTCCAAGGTGGGCGTGGGGGCCTTGAGCCCAGACATCA
>CAZZKI010000190.1:0-3438 GCA_964654785.1 uncultured Solirubrobacteraceae bacterium | reverse complement strand
AAGGGATCAGGTTCTCAGCAGCGCGGACTGCGACCTTGCGGCCGGTGCGGGTCGACCCGGTGAACATGATGAAGTCAACGCGGTCAATGAGGTTGGCACCGGTTGAGCCATCCCCGGTAGCAACTTGGAATACGCCCTCCGGAATCCCGCACTCCTTCATGCCTTCAGCAATTAGAAGCGAAGTGAGCGGAGTCACCTCGCTTGGCTTCAGGATCACGCTGTTGCCTGCGGCCATTGCTGGGATGCAGTCGCCGAAGGAGTTCGTGATTGGGAAGTTCCACGGGCCGATGACGCCGACAAGGCCAACAGGCGCGTGGCGAACAACAAGCTTGCGTCCCTTCACGAACGGTGAGGAGGTCTTGACGCGCTCATCAGCGAGAAACTCAGGAGCGTTCTTGGCCCAGTACTTGAAGGCGCCAGCTGTGTAGGCGATCTCCGCGAGGAGGGCGTCCTCGTAGGTCTTGCCAGTCTCAGCCTGAACGCTTTGGATCAAGCGGTCTTGGTTGGTGATGAACCACTTCTGGCAGCGGGCAAAGATCTCTGCGCGGCCGGCAAAGCCAAGTGCTTCCCAGCCCGGCTGGGCTGCCCGGCCACGGGCTGCCATTTCGTCAAGTTCAGCTGCGGAGGTGACGTGGATTTCGCCAATGCGCTCGCCCGTTGCTGGGTTCTCAACAGCAATGTTGCTGGTGGACCCGTAGGCGCTGCTTCCGTTGCCTGAAGTTTCTACATCGCTGCCAGTGATGCTCGACATCCTTGACCCTCCCTGGGTGCATTTCTCTTGGGCTGTGCGGAATGGCACACCCGATTAGGTAACGGTACCGGAGCGGTGGTAAGTCGTACAGGGCGGTGTTGCTAGGCGGCAACAAAAACGCCGCCCCTCGAAGTCAAGGGACGGCGCCTTAAAGGTCCTGCTGGTCAGCTGTGCTTAGTCAGCGAGTTCGACGCTGATGATGCCGATTGGCTCAACAGGGGCGTCGCGACCGTCGGTCTCAGTGCCCTCGATTGCGTCTACTACGTCCATGCCTGCAGTTACCTGGCCGAAGACGGTGTGCTTTCCGTCAAGCCATGGGGCTGCGTCAGTGGTGACAAGGAAGAACTGCGAACCGTTGGTGTTAGGCCCGGCGTTCGCCATTGCGAGTGCGCCGCGCACAACCTTGTGGTCGTTGAACTCGTCTTCAAAGGTGTAGCCAGGGCCACCAGTGCCGGTGCCGAGTGGGCACCCGCCTTGGATCATGAAGTCCTTGATCACACGGTGGAAGATGAGTCCGTTGTAGAAGCCGTCTGCTGCCAGCTTGCGGAAGTTTTCGACTGTCTTTGGGGCATCGGCGTCGAAGAACTCGATCTCGATTGCACCCTCTGTGGTGTTAATGGTTGCTGTTGACATGGGCGGGACTCTAGCCGCCAGCAGCTTCGAGCCTTAGCTCGTCGGGGCCCATTGCGGTCCCAGTTGCCTCGCGGCAGACTCGGTCAGCCTCTGCCTCAGGCACTTCAAGCAGGCTGAAGCGTCGCAACACCTTGACGTTGTGGATCTGCTCGCCTTCCAGCCCTGCCTTGGTGAGGACGCTGATCAAGTCAGCAGCCTCAATGCCATCTGAGCTGCCCTTGTTGGCGATCAGCTTGCGCAGCGGGCCATCAGCCTTTGAGGGCTGGCCGTCACGCTTGGGCTTCTCGTGGCGCTTTGGCGGGGCAGTTGTCTTCTGCGGCGCAGTCTTCGCACCAGCTTCCCACGGGGTCATCTTGCTGCTGGTGTGCTTCTCGATTGCTGCAAGGTCAGCAGTTTGCTTTGGCTCGTAGAAGGTGACCGAACGGCCTGAGCGACCAATGCGGCCGGTGCGGCCAATGCGGTGGACGTAGACGTCAGGCGAGTTAGGCACGTCGAAGTTGACTACGTGGGTGACAGTGCTTACGTCAAGTCCTCGTGCTGCGACATCGGTCGCGATCAACACTGGAACACGGCCACCCTTGAACGCCAGCATCACGCCATCGCGCGAGCCTTGAGACATGTCGCCGTGAAGGGCTCGCACATTCATACCTTCATTCTTGAGCTTCTTGAAGAGTTGCTCGCAGCGGATCTTGGTTCGGACGAAGACGATCGCCTGGTCTGGCCGCTCTGCCTTGAGGACCTTGGCAAGCGCCTCTGGCTTGTCCTTCTGCGGGACTTCAAGGCAGAACTGCTCAACGCTGTCAACGGTCAGGGTCTCCGCTTTGATCTTCACGTGGGCAGGGTCGTAGAGGTATTTCTCAGAGAGGCGCTGGATCTCAGGCGGCATCGTCGCGCTGAACAGGGCTGTCTGGCGTGAGCCAGGAGTGAGGGCCATGATCTTCTCCACGTCCTCAAGGAAGCCAAGGTCAAGCATCTCGTCAGCTTCGTCGAGCACGATGAAGCGGCAGGAGTGAAGGACCAACGAGTGGCGGCTGATCAAGTCCTTGACTCGGCCAACGGTGCCAACAACAACTTGGCCACCGGCGCGAAGCTGTGCTTGTTGGCTCTTGATAGGCGCACCGCCGAATACCGCGACTACATCAACCCCCTTCTTGGCACCGTAAGAACGGATCGCCTGAGTTACCTGGATGCAGAGTTCACGGGTGGGGGTAAGGACTAGCGCCTGAACATCAGGGTCGCTTGGGTCAACGTAGTTGAGGAGTGGAAGGCCGAAGGCTGCCGTCTTGCCCGAGCCAGTCTGGGCCTGGCCAATCATGTCCCGACCCTCTAGAAGCGGCGGGATCGCCTGCTCTTGGATCGGTGACGGGGACTCGTAACCGACGTCTTTAAGGGCCTCAAGGATTTCAGGCCCAAGGCCAAGGTCGGCAAATGTAGTCACTTCTTTCCAGCATACGGGGACGAGCCGGGCTTGGGGGCGCCGGGTAAATGCGTGGCGTTCTACTTGGCGCAGTTGGCGTTGGACACACCTTGGGTTCTGTTGCTACCTTTTGCGATTAGTAAATTGCCGGTAAAGCGACGCCTTGTCTGTCGCACTCAAAAACAAAAGGAATCAAGCCTTGTCACGCATCCGCATCGCAGTAGCCGCAGTGGCCACCACTACAGCCTTGCTATGCGCGTTGCCTTCGGGTGCTTCCGCGACTACATCCACCTTCAACTGCACCGGCTCAAGTGCGACCTTCACGGTCCCGTCGGGTATTTCGAAGCTGTGGTTTGACGTTCAAGGCGCTGGCGGTGGCTGGGGCGGCTCCGGCGAGGCAGCCTGGTGGGGCACTAATAACGGCGGTCGTGGTGGCGACGGCGCTAGGTACACCGGTGCGCTCACGGTAACTGCTGGGCAAGTGATTACTGTCAAGGTGGGCTGCAAGGGCGGCCACGGTGCGGACAAGGCTGACAACGGAAGTGGCGGCGCAGGTGGCTGGGGTGTCTACACCGGTGGCAATGGTGGTAGGTCCGGCGGCACGTCGTGTGGATTCCTTTGCTCCAAGGACAAGACT
>CAZZKI010000189.1:0-3486 GCA_964654785.1 uncultured Solirubrobacteraceae bacterium | reverse complement strand
GGCGTCGGGCCTGCCGATCCCCCGCAACCTGCGACGGCCAACGGGGCTACCACTAGAAGAATCAATGGTCTAAAGCGCATCCAAGCGAGCGTATCCTACGCGGCCACCTTCACGGTCTTAGACTGACTCTCGTGTTCCGAAAGACTCTGTTTCTCTTGCTTCCCGTCATCGGTGTTCTAAGCACTGGCTGCGGTTCGGGAGGAGGCAACGGGGGCCCGCAACTCGAGAGGCCAACAGTTGTGATCGCCGCTCCAGAGAGAGGCCCGCTCTCTCATCTTGGGCGCGATCTTCAGAGGGCCGCACGGATGGAGTTTGAGTCCACGCCGAAGACAGGCGCGCTGGCCGGACTTAAGCTCGTGATGGTTGATGAGGCGGGTGGATCCAACGCGGCTTCCGACCCTGAATATGTCGCCAAGAGAACTCAGGAGCTGGTGGATACCGGAATGGTTGTCGGCTGGGTGGGGGGAGTTGACTCGGATGCTCTTGCCGTTGAGTTGCCTCGTCTTAACGCTGCCGGAGTTTCAACTGTGTCTCCCGGCGCAACTGCAACGCCGTTCAATCGCCGTGACCGAGGCTTTCCTGGAGCTCCAATCAAGTATTACCCAGCCTTCAACAAGTACGGACTCAATTTCGCTCGGATTGCCCCTACAGACCAGACATTGGCCGACCACTGTCTTGGCGACTTAGCCAGCCAAGGGGTGAAGAGGGTCTTCACCGTTGACACAGGTGACACTGATGGAGATTCGTTTTCCTCGGCAGTCGAAACGAGGGCCCCGCTGAAGGGAGTCTCTCTTGTCGGCCATGAATCCTTGCCTGATGGCAATGCTGACTGGCAAGGGCTGGTTCAGCAACTGGCTGCTGTTAAAGCGCAGGCTGTGGTCTGGGGAAGTGCGTCAGGTTCGGGGGATGCTGAGTTGTGGCGAGCAGTGAGCGATGCCAAGCTGAGCGTTCGAATGGTTGGCGGGCCAGCGATGCCGCCCTCGGGCCTCAAGTCGCTCGCGAAACTTATGCCGGGGAGCTCGATTTGTGCGGCGGCGGTTCCGGCAAGCGTTCAAACATCTGCCTCAGGTGACTTAGCCGGGAAATTTCGGGCCCGCTGGGGCCATGAACCAACTCCGGGTGCCCTCAGGGGCGCTGCAGCAATGGCGCTGATGCTTGATGCCCTTCAGCGCAGCACCGCTGCTCCGCTGGCTGCGCCGCTGCCTGAGGCGAGCCGGCAGAGCGTCGCAACGGGATTGGCCCGAACTCGCAGGATAGATTCGCTGATGGGAGTGATTGAGCTGGATCAACTCGGGAACTGGCGGACTGCGCCTTTGGGTATGTGGTCGGTTGCGTCCGGTCAGCTGAAGTTCAGGCAGTTGAAGTGAAGAAGCGACCCGCGGCACTTGTCCTGTCTCTTCTAGTAGGGCTTTCCCTCGTGGGGTGCGGAGGGGGGAAGACGGAGGCCAATCTTCCTACCGTCACCCTTTGGTCAAGCCTCCCGCATCGGGGGCCTCAGCAGCGTCAGGCACTGTTGGTTGAGAGGGCGATCACTGGCGCAGTCTCAAACTTGTCGGGCCGCTTTACGAAGTACAGACTTCGGTATGTCCCGCTTGACAGCTCCTCCACCAGCGCCGACGGCTGGGACCCAGGTGTAGCTGCCGCGAATGCTCGCAGGGCCGCGTTGGACCCGACGACGTTTGCGTATATCGGCGAACTTGACTCTGGGGCAACCGCAGTCGCTCTTCCGATTCTCAATCAAGCCGGGGTTCTCCTGATCAGCCCTTCGGCAACGGCCGTTGGTCTGACCAACGGTGGCGTCGGAGCCGGTCCTGGAGCTCCGTTTCAGTACTACCCATCGGGACGTAGGAGCTTTGTCCGGCTCGTTCCCAGAGACTCTCTGCAAGGCGCGATCATTCCCGAGGTGGCCCGTTCACGAAGGTGCAAGTCGATTGCGCTGATCGATGATGGCTCGATCTATGGGGCTGGGCTGGCGGCCATCGTGGCCAGTGAGGCACCCGCTCGTGGGGTCAGCGTCGCATGGCAGGGAACGCTTGATCCGCGAAGTTCCGAATACCGAGACGCGCTCCGAGACATCCGATCAGAGTGTCTGCTCTATGCCGGTGAGCCAGGGCAAGGAGCTGTTCGGGTGGTGACGGACGTTGCTCGTCGTAACCGGTCCGCGCTTGTGATCGCTCCCGACGCACTTGCAAGCCCATCGTTTGTGGACCCCCTTCACGGTGGGATATCCGCTGGGCTGGCCAAGCGGACATTTCTCATCGGCACGGTAGGTGCTCAGGACTCGTATCCACCCTTCGGCCAGTGGATGTGGCGAAACATAACCATCAGGGGCGAGAACATGGTCGGCATTGGGAGCATTCCCGGCTATGCCGCAGTCGAACTGGCTGTTTCATGTCAGCAACGTTCGGGGCTGGTTAATGGGCGCCCGCATCGGTCGGGGATCCTGGGGTGCGCACTCGGTCATAACCACTACAGTCGCGCCCTCGGCGACTACTACGTATTCAAGAGGGGCGACAGTAGCGTCAACGCCTACAGCCGCTTGGGGATACGCAACGGCCGGCTTTACCGAATCGGGCCCCTGTATCCGCCAAAGCCGCTGACTCCAGCCCAAAGGCTGGCGTCAGTCGGTCAGTGATTGCTGTTTCCGTTTACTTCTTAAGGACAGAAGCGAGGGCCTCGTCCAAGTCACCGTGAGCCCATTGGAAGCCAAGTGAGGTTGCCTTGGCGGGGATAGCGTTCTGCCCTGTGAGAACGATCTGAGCCATCTCTCCGTACAACGCCTTGATTGCAAATGCGGGCACGGGCGAGAACGACGGCCGCTTGAGCGCCTTGCCAAGGGCCTTTGAGAACGTCTTGTTGGAGACAGGAGCAGGAGCAGTTCCGTTAATCGGGCCCGCCCAATCGTCTCCGTCTGCTGCAGCGATAAGGAGGCTGACGATGTCATCAATGTGGATCCACGGCATCATCTGGGCTCCTCCGGCGACAGGCCCGCCAACCCCAGCCTTAAATGGGGGCAACATGCGCGCGAGCGCGCCGCCCTCGGCAGAGACGACCACGCCGGTGCGCACGATGGCTGTCCTGATCCCCAGCTCTGTTGCCTGTTCGGCTGCTTCCTCCCAAGCTGCGCAAACTTCCGCAAGGAAATCGCTGCCTGCTGGGACGGTTTCGTCCACAGGCTCGTCGCCCCGCGGACCGTACCAGCCCACCGCAGAGCCGCTCACAAAGACCCTGGGTCGCTGCTCCGCCTGCCTCATTGCAGCGACAAGGTTTGATGTTCCATCAACTCGGGAGGCGCGGATAGCCTCCTTGGCGTTGGCTGTCCACCGTTGGGACACTGACTCGCCTGCGAGGTGGATGACTGCGTCAGCACCGTTCACGGACTCGATTGGCGCCTCCTCGGCGGTGGGGTTCCAAGCGAGCGCCTTGGTCCCAAGACTCTTGGCAGCTGCCTCGGGATTTCTGGAAAGGACGGTTACCTCGTCTCCG
>CAZZKI010000188.1:0-3491 GCA_964654785.1 uncultured Solirubrobacteraceae bacterium | reverse complement strand
CTCGACGAGCTCGGCGGCGCTGAAGCGCAAGGCGTTTCCCTTCGCTGCCTCCTGCCGGGCGACGACCCAGCCGAGATGCGCAATGCTGCGATTGACGCCAAGGCAGAAGGATTCCAGGCCTTCAAAATCAAACTTGGAAATGACTCAGCTCTCAATCTGCGCGCAGCCCAGACTGTGCGCGATGTAATCGGGCCTCAAAGTCACCTCTCAGGAGATCCAAATGCTGCATGGACACCGCAGTTCGCAGAAAGCGAGTTTGAGAAGCTCACCGGAATCATTGACTTGATCGAACAGCCGGTTGACGGTGTCAACGCTGTGAGGGCGTTGCGCTCGCCACGGATGCCTTTGGCTCTTGACGAGGCAGCAACCAACCACGAGGCATTGGAGGCTCCAGCTGCGGCTGACGCCATCTGTCTAAAAGTTCAGGCTTTCGGCGGCATTGACCTGACAGTCTCTGCCGCAGCCAAAGCACGTGCAGCTGGCTTGCAGGTGCTCCTCGGCTCAACCCTTGAAGGCGCAGTCGGAATGTCAGCGTCCCTAGTCGCAGCCCAGCTAATCCAGCCCGACCTTGCTTCTGGCCTCTCAACCCTTGATCTCTTCGACGATCGCTTCCCCGCTATCGAATTGGATCCTCGTGACGCTCGAGCGCCCGGCGGCTTGGGCCTTGGCACCGATCCTGACGGAACGCCCTGCTGATGCGAAACTGTGGGTTGCGATGACCGCCCGTAACACGCAAGCCAACTGCTTGGCGATCTTCGCGGCAGCTCTCGCGGATTCTGGGGTTGGGAATGCAGTCCTCTCCCCTGGCTCGCGCTCAGCACCCCTGATCCTCGCTCTCGGGCAGCAGTCAAAGATCCATGCCCATTCGGTGATAGACGAGCGCAGCGCTGGCTTCTTTGGACTGGGCATCGGAAAGGCGAGTGGCTTGCCAGCCGTTGTTGCGTGCACATCCGGCACAGCGGCCGCCAATATTGCTCCAGCGGTTCATGAGGCTCGCGAGGCGCGCACACCGCTGCTGCTGATCACAGCGGACCGGCCGCCCGAGCTGAGAGCTGCAGGGGATAACCAAACCATTGACCAGATAGGCGTGTTTGGCTCCGCGGCCAAACAGATCACTCCCCCTCCTTTTGAGAAGGGAAAGGAGTCAGAGTGGGCGAGCTTCGCTAACGAAATTGTTGAGGCCACTGTTAGACCCTTCCCTGGCCCTGTCCACGTGAACATGCCGCTTTGGGACCCTCTCGCAGCCAGCGCAGACCCCGACCTTCCTCGTTCGGTGATCACGGCCGTCAGTCCATTCGGCCCACCCGCCAACGACCTCGTTCCGATGCCTAGTGGCTGCAGGGTGATCATTGCTGGCCGTGACGAGTTTGGCATAGATTCTGAAGTCGCTCACACCGCAGATGCCCTCGGCATACCTGTGATCGCCGACCCACTCTCACCCGCCGCGGCATCCAATTCAGCCACTCTGATCGCCAACTGGGATTCCCTCTTGCGGGTCAGCCAGTGGGCTGAAAGACACAGACCTGAGGTGATCCTCCGAACTGGGGACCTGCCCACCTCTAAGCCCCTCCGGGAATGGATCAAGAGCTGCTCGGAGTCGGGAACCGAAGTCATCCATTTTGATCCCCTTGACTCAGGGCGCGACCCGTACGAAGCGAACACTGCCCGACATATCTGCCCACTTCAGCCAAGCCTCGCTGCGAGCGCGCGAGGTGACGCGGATTGGTTGGCGAGATGGGTGCAAGCAGACGCCATCGCAGGGACCACGATTGACACAGCTACCGCGGAGATGGAAGAGCTGTCTGAGCCAAGCTTGTTCAGGACCCTCACGTCGCTGATGAATCAGTTGGAAACGCTCTTTGTTGCGGCATCGATGCCCGTTCGCGATTTGGAGTCGTTCGGAAGCCTGAAGGGTGGGCCCAGATCAGTCGCCAATCGCGGAGCGAATGGAATTGACGGAACCGTCGCCACCGCAGCTGGACACGCGATTTCGACAGAGCGACCCACAGCTTTAATTCTTGGTGACGTGACATTTGCTCACGACGTCTCGTCCCTCGCTGTGCTTAGAGATGTCTCTACACCTCTGCTGGCGATCGTCGTCAACAACGGAGGCGGTGCAATCTTCGATGGTCTGCCGATTGCGGAGCAGCAGGATGTCTACGAGGAGTTTGTATTCACAGCCCCGCGGCTGAAAATCGCATCTGCTTGTGATGCCTGGGGAGTTAAGCACCGCTCCCTCACAGCCGTTGCTGATATTGAAAAGCTCTGGAATGAGGTCAAGAGTGGTTCCTCCCCAATAGTCGCTGAGCTGAGCCTCCCTCGAGATGCGTCTCCAAAGGCCCGCCGCGCCATCCGAGCAGCCGTAGCCGAAGCGCTTGCTTAGGCGAGAGCCTTAGCTGCTGACAACAGGCAAGACGGCCTGAAGCTTGAGTTCGGTCTCCGCCAGCTCAGAGGCAGGATCTGAACCCTCAACAACCCCTACCCCTGCATAGCAGCGAGCTTGGCGACCATTGAGAAGGGCGCCTCTGAGAGCGACGCAGAACTCTCCATCCTCAGCTGCGTCCGTCCAACCGACAGGCGACGCGTACCAACCCCGGTCCATCCCCTCAACTTCGCTCATCACTGTCGCCGCCTCGTTCCACGGCTCCCCTCCAACCGCAGGGGTTGGGTGAAGTGCGCCCAGAAGATCGACAGCCGAAGCCGCAGACCGCAGCTGAGCCCGGATGGGTGTAGCCAGATGCTGGATGTTGGCAATCTTGGCGATGCCTGGTTCCTGCGCAGCTGTAACCCAAACGCTGAATGGATCCAGCGAGTCAACGATTCTCTGCGTAACGATCCCCTGCTCGCGGCGATCCTTCTCTGAACGGAGGAGTCGTTCACCAATGTGGTCGTCAACCGACGGGTCCGCACTGCGCGGAGCTGAACCTGCAAGCGCAATGGTCGTAGCGCGCGAGCCCTCGCGTCGAACGAGAAGCTCAGGGCTGGCACCAACGAAAACGCTTCCTTCGCGACTCACCGCATAGTTGAAACAGCTGGGGAAAACCTCCCGCAAGACTGCAAAGACCGCGGCCGGGTCCTGAGGTTGCTCGCGCTCCACTAGAACCTCTCGAGCAAGCACCACCTTGCTAATGCGACCTTCAGCGATGGCGTCAAGAGCACCAGCCACAGCAGACTCGTAGTGCGCTGCTGAGAGAACCGAGGAAACAGAGGCTGGTGTTACGGACTCTTCTGGATGTAGCCCGACCAGATCTGCGGCAAAATCCAGCTTCGAAAGATCTGACACAAGTGACTCCATCAATTCATCAACGCTGTCATCGGGATGAGGAGCAGCTTGGAGAGAAAGCCAGGTTCGTCCCCCTATGCGCCTCAGGGCCACAGAAGGAACGAGCATCGAAGCAGCCCCAAAGCTGGACCACGGACCTGCGCCAGACTCTGATGAGCTGAAGGCAAAGCCCCCGAGGGCAATTGGTCCAGTCCCAGTCGGGCCGTTC
>CAZZKI010000187.1:0-3494 GCA_964654785.1 uncultured Solirubrobacteraceae bacterium | reverse complement strand
ACCCGGCGCCCGAGGAGCGCAGTGACGGGGATCAGGGCTGTGCCAGCGATGACTGAAGGCGCCCTCATCCATGTGTATGGAGTTCCAATGTGGGCTGTCAGCCATGGCAGGACAAAGCCAAGCGGAGGGGTCTTCTCCTGATTGACGACTGCGTTGAGCGTGTCGCCAAGCGAACGGTTGTGGATCAACTCGTAGAGGTACAGCTCGTCGCCAGCAGGGCTCTCATGTGCCCCAATGACTCGCAGGACAAAACCAACGGCACTCGCCGCGCCTACAGCGATTAACCAGTCACGCCGTTTCATCGCGCCTTGGTCAACTTCCACTCGGTTGCTGTCACGTCAAGCATTCCTCGCCAAGTGTGCTGCCAAACGGGTTTGAAGGCTCCAGCGATTGCAGCCGGGGGCTTAAGGCCATCAGGGGTGGCCTCAATGTTCGGCGCGATGGTGAAGACGGTGGCGCCACTGCCTAGAGCGTCAAGGAAAGGCTTCTCTCCAACTGTGCGGGTGAGTTGAAGGGCGGCAGCCTCCTGCTTGCCAAGGTGCATGGTCAGGTCGGTTGGCGGCCCGCTGAAGTAGTTGGCGCTCAAGATCGCATCTCCGGGCTGCCAGCGCTCATTAATTGCGTGGGCTGCAGCGCTCATGTTGGGGCGGGCAAACTTGCGCAGTTCCGCGTCAGCGCCCAAGAACAAACCGATGGCAGTGAGTGTGCTGGCCGCAAGCACGACACCCTTGTTGCGGCCTTTGGCAAAAAGGCCTCCAGCCAACGCAATGGCAGCTGGAAGGGATGCGATCGCGTTCCGCGGCAGGAGCATGGAATGGTCGGGCTCCAGGCTCATCACGACCAGTGCTGCAGGTGCGGCTATTGCTGCACAGCCGAGCAGCCAAGTGGTGTCTTTAGGGCGGCCACCGGATCTGTTGGCAAGCGCTGTCGCAAGAGCGACCAGCAAGCCGCTGATGATTAGTGCCAAACCGACAGTCCCGGGCACTTCAGTAAGGGCGATTGTGCGGATTGATGTCCAAATCGGGCTGCCAACTGAAGCTCGTGAGACAACTTGCCAGACGCTGTCGAGGCTTAGCGGCGCAAGGTAGGCAATCCGGCGAGCTTCGTCACCAGCATGGCCCCACTGGGTGGAGAACGAAGGCAGCCACCAGACGCAAGCCACCAGCGCACCCCCGACGGCCAGCCCAAGCGGCTTACGGGCGGCTGGCCTCACAGCTATTGCCCAGATGATCGAAACGAAAAGAACTGGGAGGGTCGTGTAGTGAGACAGTGCAGCGCCAACGGTTGCCGCAGCCCAGCCGATCCAGAGCCCAGTGCGTTGCCCGGCAGAGTCGGTCGCTTTCAGCAGCAGGAGGAGGCTCGCGCAAGTAAGAGCAGCGGCAAGCGAGTAAGACCGCGCTTCACTCCCATAGAAGACAAGAAAAGGGCTCACGGCTGTAAACGCAGCCGCGATTAGCCCAGCAGTCGAATTGAACGCTCGCCGGGCGAGCAGGCCTGTGAGGGGTATCAGGGCGGTCCCCGCTATCACCGACGGGGCTCGCATCCAAGGGTCTGTCGGGCCAAGCTGAGCCGTCAGCCAAGAGAGGGCAAACCCAAGCGGGGGAGTCTTCTCCTGTTGGACAACTTGGGCGAGCATTGACCCGAACGAACGGTCATGAATCAGCTGCCAGAGGATGAGCTCGTCTCCGAACGGGCTCTCAGTTGCGCCGTAGATCCTCAGGCCCAGTCCAAGCGCAGCAAAGACGCCAACCAATAGCCACCAAAGGCGGTTGTCTTCCGTGCGCGAATCCACGTCAGGGACGGTACCGTTGAAGGTGCCCATGACCACCCGATCGGCAACTTTTGACCGCGATCGCCTTCTCTCAATAGTTGAGCGAGAGCGGGCCGAATTCGCTTCCCGAAACCCGAACAGCCGCGCCGCATTTGAAGCCGCAGGGGAGAGCCTGTGGACTGGAGTCCCGATGTCGTGGATGGCCAAGTGGCCTGGCGGGTTCCCGCTGGCGCTCGATGGGGCGAAGGGCGCAACTCTGCGCGACGTGGACGGGCATGAATACATCGACTTCTGCCTCGGCGACACAGGTGCCATGGCAGGCCATTCGCCAGAGGCGCTTGGAAGGGCAGTCAACAAGCGGATTGTTGAAGACGGCGGGGTTACAGCGATGCTCCCGACTGAGGACGCAGCTTGGGTGGGTGCTGAGCTGGCGCGCCGTTTCGGGGTCCCGCAGTGGAGCTTCACTCTCTCAGCGACCGATGCAAACCGTTTCATCCTCCGCAAGGTGCGCGAGGTCACCGGCAGGCCGTACATCCTCTGTTTCTCGTGGTGCTACCACGGCTCTGTGGATGAGACATTCATCGTCGTTGGCGAGGATGGGCAGCCCCACAGTCGTCCGGGCAACGTTGGGCCTGCAGTTGACCCGACTGAGACAACGCGTGTGTGTGAGTTCAACGACCTCGAAGCTGTCGAGCGACTGCTTGCCGATGGCCAAGTAGCTGCAGTTCTGGCTGAGCCTGCGATGACCAACATCGGCATCGTGTTGCCAGAGCCTGGGTTCATTGAGGGCCTTCGCCGTGTGACGAGGGAGACGGGCACGCTGCTGATCGCTGATGAGACCCACACCTTCAGCGCTGGGCCCGGTGGTTGCACTTCGGCCTGGGGAATTGACCCGGACATCGTCACGATCGGCAAGTCCATTGGTGGAGGAGTTCCGATCGGTGCCTTTGGCATGAGTGACGAGTTCGCCTCTGCGTTGCTCGCAAAGGAGGGCGCAGACTTTGTTGACACAGGCGGCGTTGGCGGCACTCTGGCCGGCAACGCTCTGTCACTGGCAGCAGCTCGAGCAGTTCTTGGCGAGGTCCTCACTGCGGAAGCCTTTGAGCACATGATCAAGCTGGCTGACCGTTTCGCCGGCGGAGTTGACGCTGCTTTCGACAAACACGGAGCCCCCTGGACTTGCGTCCGACTTGGAGCTCGAGCCGAGTACCGCTTCTGCCCTGAGCCACCGGTCAACGGAGGTCAATCACATGCGGCTGAGGATGACCTGCTTGATGAGTGGATTCACCTCTGGTTGCTCAACCGCGGGGTCGTGATGACTCCCTTCCACAACATGGCGCTGATGTGCCCTGCAACCACGGCTGATCAGGTTGACCGCCACACAGAGCTGTTTGACGAAGCTCTGGCTGAGCTCTTCGCCTAAGAAAAAGGCCCGATGGCAGGTGCCACCGGGCCGATCTCCAATTCTGTTTGCGGGATGCTGATCAGGCTGCTTCTTCGCGAAGGGACCTGACTGTTCCCTTCTCAGCAAGCCTGCGCAGGCCCTGCTCCTCAAGCTGACGTGCGCGCTCCGGAGTGACTCCAAGCTCGCGGCCGGTCTGAGCGAGAGTGGTTGGCTCCTCGCCATTGAGGCCAAATCTAAGCTCGAGCACTGTCCGCTCGCTGGCCGGAAGGGCTGAGACAGCCTCCCTGACCAAGGTCTTGCGATCGCTTACCTCTGCAA
>CAZZKI010000186.1:0-3497 GCA_964654785.1 uncultured Solirubrobacteraceae bacterium | reverse complement strand
GCGAACAGCGTGCTCGCAGTTACCCGTGATGACACGCCGCGCCTACCAGAGTGGCAACAGGGACTTGACGACTACATTTCCTTACGGATGACAACTGGAGGACAGGAATGAAGCTGCTGGTCTGTGGTGGAGCTGGGTTTATTGGTTCGAACTTTGTACGCTTGCGCCTTAACGAGAGCGACGACGAAATTCGCGTTCTCGACAAGCTGACCTACGCCGGTCGCCGCGAGAACCTTGCTGACCTTGAAGGCAACCCCCGGTACCTCGGACTTGTCCACGGCGCTATCGAAGACCCTGAGGCAGTTGCAGCAGCAGTTGAGGGAGTCGATGCAATTGTCAACTTCGCAGCTGAGACTCACGTTGACCGCTCAATCGCTGAGCCGGACGCTTTCGTGGTCACGAACGGCCAGGGCACCTACACACTGCTCGAGGCAGCCCGTGAGAAGGGCCTGCGTTACGTGCAGGTTTCAACCGATGAGGTCTACGGCTCAATCGAAGAGGGCTCCTTCACTGAGGAATCCCCGCTGCAGCCTTCATCGCCTTACAGCGCGACCAAGACGGGCGCTGACCTTCTGGTCGAGTCTTACTTCCACACCTTTGACCTGCAAGCGTCAATCGCTCGCGGTTCAAACAACTACGGTCCTTACCAGTACCCAGAGAAGCTGATCCCGCTGATGGTGTTGAACGCCATGCACGGCGATCCGCTCCCCGTCTACGGCAGTGGCATGCAAGTTCGTAACTGGCTGTTCGTTGAGGATTTCGGCCGCGGCATTGGTGCAGTCCTCGACAAGGGTGGCGCTGGCGAGGTCTACAACTGTGGTGGTCCTGACGAGTGCACCAACATGGAGGTCGTCAAGCGCATCATCGCTGCGACCGGTGCCAGCGAAGACCTGATTGAGCATGTCAACGACAGGCCCGGCCACGACTTCCGTTACTCGCTCTCATCAGCAAAGCTTGAGACTCTCGGCTGGAAGGCCCAGACTGGCTTTGACGAGGGCATGGAGCGCACTGTCTCTTGGTACCGCGACAACGCGGCCTGGTGGGAGTCAATCCGCTCGGGCGACTACCGCGAGTACTACGAGCGCCAGTACGGCCGCAAGCTCGGTTAAAGCCTGATCAGCCACTAGAGTCCTCCCGAGGACATCTGTGGCTGAACCTGAACCCATACAGACCAGTCCAGAGGAGGATGAGCGCGAGCGAATCCGAGCTTTGCTTTGGGCAGTAGTTGAGTCATCCCCTCTTACGAAGCTTGAGCACTCGGACCGGGGCCTGCGAGCTTCGGGGCGGACTCCCAAGAGCGCTCGGACGATCGAGCGCATAATCGACTGTGGGCTTGATGTCCTTGCGAGGGATGGACTGCGAGGAATCACCGTTGAAGCGATTGCAGCGGAGGCCGATGTGAACATCGCAACGGTCTATCGCTACTTCGACGACCTCGAGGCGATCCTCGTGGCAATGGCTATCAAGGTCCACAAGTCGATTCAGCCGGCGCTTGTCGAACACTGCATCAACGGCGTACTTGGCTACGACCACCGGCAGTGGGTCTATGAAACTGTTGAGCTAAGCGCAATGCTGAGGCTCGCCTCGCCCCAACACCTCGCCCTCTACCAGTCAACTCCAGCTCTTCCCGCACTTGACTGCGTAACAGAAGCTGGGATCGACACGGCGGCAGAGCTGACGGCATCTGCACTTCATATGTACCGGCCTGCCAAGCCTTACGACGAGTGGCTTCCAATAGCGCGAATGTGCATCTTGATGGCGACCTTGGGTTTGGACGACATCTGCCGCCATGAGCCGGTCGACAGGGAAAAGATCGAGATGCTGAAGGAGATGATCTTCAACTTCCTCGGGCCGTATGTGCCCGAATAATTAGGGAAGGGCATATTCACGGGCGGGAACGCCCGAAACCTCCTTCTAACCTATGTGTTGTGAACAGCGTGAATAGAAACAGGCTCATCCGAGTAGGTCACAAGGGCGCCCATGCGATGCATCCGGGCAACACCTTGGAGAGCTTTGACACTCCCTTGGAGACCGGAGTCGACATGATCGAGTTCGACGTCCTGCCCGAGGTGCCGCGCGACCCTCACTCCAAGCTTGTCCTTGCGCACGACCTTGAGGACATTCACTCCCGCAAGCCTGTCTCTCTGACAGACGCACTTGATCACCTGGCTGAGAGCAAGTTCGAAGGCATTGAGTTTGATGTTGACTTGAAGATCCCCGGCTACGAGCGCCGTGTGGCAGCTGAGCTGGCTGAGCGAGACCTTCACTCAAGGTCGCTGGTCTCAAGTCAATTTGAACGGACGCTGGAAGCTGTAAAGCGCGCCGAGCCTGAGATTCGAGTTGGCTGGTCGGTGCCTAAAGCCAGTCGCGACTGGACCAAGAACCCGCTGACAGTAGGGCCAGCAGTGGCAATGCTGTGGTACTTGCGGCGCGTGCTTCCTGGCCAAGCCGCTCGGAAAATCGCCTCGGGGCAAATCGATGCCGTGATGGCCCACTGGTGCGTTGCAACCGAGGAAATGTGCGAGGCAGTCAAGGGTGCCGGCGGTGAGCTGTTCGTTTGGACGGTGGATGATGCAGAACGCATGCAGGAACTTCTGCACCTTGGGGTGAATGGGATTATTAGTAACGATCCACGTCTTTTCCAAACCGCCCTTTCATACGCATGACACTTGAACCAACCACTGACGCAGCTGAGCTGCTTGGCTCTACACGGCTCTTCTCAGCCTTGCCCGAGGACTCCCTCACCCACATCGCCAATGTGGCTGTTCCGCGCGCTTTCGAAGCTGGCACTGCCATCTTTCATGCCGGTGACCCTGGCGAGTCCTGCTACGTAATCCGCAGCGGCCACGCACGAGCGATCGGCGAGCACCCTGACGGCCGCCAGATCACCCTTGGCAACTTTGGCCCTGGCGACATCTTTGGTGAGCTCTCACTCTTTGACGCTGAGGTTCGCTCTGCGACTGTGGAGGCCCTCGACAATGTCGAGGCGCTCGCCATCCTCGGGTCTGACCTCAAAGCCCTTGTGGTTGCCAACCCGGAGCTTGGCCTTGTCCTTGCTTCAGCTCTAGCCCGCCGGCTCAGGATTGCGAATGAGCGCATCGAGCGCCGTTCCTTCCAGACGGTTCAGGGTCGTGTTGCTGCTGCGATCCGCGAACTTGTAGACCGAGCGCGCGCCGAAGGCGCTGGCCCTGGGCCTACTCAGATCGTCGCCACCCAGGCGGAGATCGCACAGCTTGCTGGAACCTCACGCGAATCAGCCAGCCGTTTCTTGGCTGAGCTGTCACGTGCAGGTGTCGTCGAGCAGGGCAGGGGTCGCCTAATCGTTGTGGATCCCCCCGCGCTCGAGGGCTGGGTCTGGTGACCCAGAACACTCCTCCTGAAGAGCACTCCGCTGGTGGCGTGGTACTCAATGACGGCAACGTCTGCGTGATCGTTCCTAAGAAGCGCACTGCCAACGGCAAGAAGGCACTTGCGCTGCCCAAAGGCCACCTCGACCC
>CAZZKI010000185.1:0-3511 GCA_964654785.1 uncultured Solirubrobacteraceae bacterium | reverse complement strand
ATTGCCTCAATCTCTGGAACAACGATGATCCGCTCGCAAGGGCGGTCCTGTTCAGCCTTGAGTAGGTCGTGAAGCTGAGTGGCGTCAGTCATGTCAATCACCGCGTGGCGGTCAGCGATGCGGTGTGCGGGCGCGCCCTCATAGCGATCAACGGCGAGCACTTCGCAACCAAGCCGCTGGGCTTCGATGACAACCTCGCGCCCCAGCTCACCTGAGCCGAGCATGATCAACCGTGTCGCTTGCGCGCTGCCAGGCACTCCAACTGACTTAGCTTGGTTATCGCTCATAAGAGAGCGGACAATACGCGAGGGTCTGGAACGAAAGAGCGCCGCATCAGCGGCGCTCCGAAGCAGTTGTGCTGTCAGCGTCTCAGTCCGCTTCCGGACCGTCGTCCTCGCAGCCAAGTGTTCCGATGGTGCCGCAGGTGTCAGAGCCGTCGCCACCATCAATGGCATCGTCGTCTGCGTCGCCTTCCAGCGTGTCATTGCCGATCCCACCGTGGATGGAATCCTTCCCGCTTCCTCCATTGACAACGTCGTCGCCCTCGCCACCGTCAGCGGTGTCATCGCCACCTTCGCCGTTCAGGTGATCTGCCCCCTGGCCACCATTCAGGCTGTCGTTGCCAAGACCTCCGTTGAGAGTGTCGTCGCCAGCGCCTCCGCTGAGTGTGTCGCCGTCGTCACCCCCATTGAGAGTGTCGCCTCCACCGCCACCGCTCATTGAGTCATCGCCGGTGCCGCCATCCAAGAGGTCCGCGTCCGTGGAGCCTTGAAGGCTGTCGTTTCCGTCTCCGCCAGACAGTTGGTCATTGCCAGAGCCACCGTTGACGCGATCATTGCCTTCGTCAGCGAAGACCGTGTCTACGCCTCCGCCACCGTTGATCGTGTCGGCTGCGTCACCACCGGAGTTTCCGTCGCCACCGTGAATCTCGTCATTGCCACCAAGGCCGTTTTCGACATTCGCTCCATCGTCGCCGTAGATCGTGTCGTTCCCGTTGGATCCGGTTACGTTCTCGTCATCCGTCAGTGTGTCGGTTCCAACTCCGTCATTTGATGCCAAAGAGTTCGATTCCGCAACATCGTTGGCGAGGCTTACATCAACTCCGTCGGCAGCTGCCGGTACTGCGCTGTAGTCGGCAGTGTCGGAGCCGGCGTCGCCGTCAAGCAAATCGTTGCCAGCGCCACCTTCGAGGTTGTCGTTTCCATTACCGCCATGCTCGGTATCGGCGCCATCGCCACCGTCAAGGCTGTCGTTACCACTGCCTCCCTGCAGGCTGTCGTCTCCTGCATCACCACTTTCGTTGTCGGCGCCGGACCCCCCATCAATCCGGTCATTTCCGGCTCCTCCCTGAATGAGGTCATTGCCAGCTCCACCCAGAATCACATCGTTACCGCGACCTCCGATGATGATGTCGTTTCCGCCAAGGCCGCGGATCCGATCATTGCCACCGAAGCCACAGATGACATCCCTTCCGCTGGTGCCAACGAGTACATCCGCACGGTTCGTGCCCTTGATGGTGCACCGCACTGCCGCCGAGGCAGATTCAGCCCCCAAGGCGAGGAGAACTGCAAGGAGACCGACAGTTGCAGCAATGGACGAGAGTGGATTTGGGGTGACGCGCGATTGATTCATGCTCGGGAAGCTACGCACCCAACGGTAAAACACTCCCGAAGAACTGCGAAAAGGCTAGTGCGAATTTGGGCCACTTAACTACCGATCCCAGTTGACACAGCGTCGCAAATGCTGGTATTTCTATATTGACTGCCAGAAGGCATCTAAGTTCCTTGAGGGAGGGGCAAGTGAAGAAGCTGACACTCACAGCCGTAGCTGTATCCGCAATTGGTGTACTCGCTGCCCAGCCGGCTGCCGCACGCACCGTGGCCAACACGAAGGACGGTAAGCCGAACATCCTCGTCGTCATGACTGACGACCAAGCCGTCAGCGACCTCTACGCCCAGACAACCACTGGCGTCAAGGCCATGCCGAACCTCGCCAGCCTTGTGGCGAGCCAAGGTGTCACCTTCAGCAACGCGGTTGACTCATTCCCTCTCTGTTGCCCAAGTCGTGCGACCTTCATTACAGGCCAGTACTCGCACAATCACGGTGTCGGCGGCAACTTCTGGCCCTATGGCTGGTACGGAATGCGCGACCGCGCCAACACCCTCCCAGCGTGGCTCAAGTCAAGCGGCTACTACACAGCGCTGGTAGGCAAGTGGCTGAACGGCTACGGCGCTGGCAAGTCAACCGACAAGGACATTCAGGGCAAGGCCCTCAAAGCTGGTGGCGAGATACCTGTTGGCTTTGACAACTGGAACGGCATGGTTGATGTCTCGGCTTACGACTACTTCAACTTCGCCATCAACCAAAACGGCAAGCTCAAGTATTGGGGTGATGCCGCGTACGCGAAGGCTCTTAACGACTTCGCTCAGATCCAGGTCACGACCGGAAGCAAGAGCATCAGCGATGTTCTCAACTTCGCAAACCGGTTCTTTAAGAGTCCGCTTGACCCAACGACCTACGGCAGCCAGATCGCAGCGAACTACTCGCCAGATGTAACTGCCACGGTTTCAGACTCCATCATCAAGAGCCAGACCAAGTCCAAGAAGCCATTCTTCCTTTGGTGGTCGCCTGCTTCACCGCACCGTGAGGACGTAGACGGCGGGATCCGCAATGGCTTCCGTAAGAACATTCACTACGCCGGAACTACTCCAACCTCAAAGGTGGAGGACACAACCAAGCTCATTCCAGACCCCCGCCCAGCGCCTCGCTACGCAGGGCTTAACTGGGATTGGACGCAGATCACGAACAAGCCAAGCTACAACGCTGCGCCCACCGGCAAGCCGCTGAAGCAGCAACTCATTTTGTCCGACTCCCTGAGTACTCCGAGGACCGTAGGCAGCGCGAGTATTCCGACTGCCGAGGAGTTCATCCGCAACAACTACAACGGTCGCCTTGGCGCAATCAAGGCTGTTGACGATGGAATCAAGAAGCTCGTCACGACTCTTAAGTCCACCAAGCAGTGGGACAACACGATTGTCATCTTCACGTCCGATAACGGTTGGCTCCAAGGCGAGCACCGGGTCCCGGGTGACAAGTACCTGCCCTACGAAGAGTCAATCCGCGTTCCGTTCATCATGGCCGGCCCTGGAATTCCCAAGGGCAGAACTATCAGCACGCTCGTGTCAAACATTGACTTTGCGCCCACAATCTTGGATGCAGCCAAGGCAACAGCAGGCCGGACGCTTGACGGCATCTCGCTTCTGGCGGGAGCCAAGGGCACAGCCACCATTCCTTCTTATGCAATTGGCCTTGAGGCAAACGCCCCCCTGTTCGCGGACGCGTCCATGCCACAGCAGTGGGACCAGCCTTACCGCGGCGTCCGAACTGACCGCTGGAAGTACGTCGTCTGGTGCCAGCAGAACAACCCTGTTGAGTCCCGCAATGTGCAGACCTGCACCCCAACTGGAGAGCAGGAGCTCTACGACCTACAAGCCGATCCGTACGAGCTCAC
>CAZZKI010000184.1:0-3542 GCA_964654785.1 uncultured Solirubrobacteraceae bacterium | reverse complement strand
ACCGGAAAGTAGAAGGAACACATGGGAAAGACCATTGGAATTGACCTCGGCACAACCAACTCGTGCATGGCAATCCTTGAGGGCGGCGAGCCCACAGTTATCGAAAGCAGCGAAGGTGGTCGCACCACCCCGTCCGTTGTCGCATTCACGGACGGCGACGAGCGCCTTGTCGGCACAGTCGCCAAGCGCCAAGCAGTAACCAACCCGACGAACACCGTCTTCTCGATCAAGCGCTTCATGGGCCGAAAGGAGGCCGAAGTGAAGGACGAGGAAGCGATCGTGCCTTACAAGGTGATCGCTGGGTCAGGCGGCGACGCCCGCGTTGAAGTCTCACAGGGTGAGTTCTCACCACCTGAGGTCAGCGCGATGATCCTCCAGAAGCTCAAGAGCGACGCTGAGGCGTACCTCGGCCAGGAAGTTGACGGCGCGGTAATCACCGTTCCCGCCTACTTCAACGATGACCAGCGCCAGGCAACCAAGGACGCGGGCAAGATCGCCGGCCTTGAGGTCAAGCGCATCATCAACGAGCCAACCGCAGCAGCACTCGCTTATGGCCTCGACAAGGAAACCGACCAGACGATCCTCGTCTTCGACCTCGGCGGCGGCACCTTCGACGTGTCCGTGCTTGAGATCGGCGACGGCGTCTTCGAAGTGAAGTCAACCGCTGGTGACAACCACCTCGGTGGCGACAACTTCGACAAGGCAATCGTTGACTGGCTTGTCGCCGACTTCAAGAAGGACCAGGGCATTGACCTCTCAACAGACCCGATGGCGCTTCAGCGTCTCTACGAGGCTGCCGAGAAGGCCAAGATCGAGCTGTCCACAACTCAGGAAGCGCAGATCAACCTGCCGTTCGTCACAGCTGATGCTGCAGGCCCCAAGCACTTGGACACTCGACTCTCACGGGCGAAGTTCACTGAGCTTGTATCCGACCTGCTTGAGCGCCTTGACGGACCAGTCCGCCAGGCACTCGATGACGCAAAGGGCAAGGGTGTAACTGAGGTTGAGCACGTCGTGCTCGTCGGCGGCATGACCCGCATGCCAGCAGTGCAGGACCGCGTCAAGGAGCTCACCGGCAAGGACCCACACCGTGGCGTTAACCCGGATGAGGTCGTCGCAGTCGGCGCTGCCATTCAGGCCGGTGTTCTTGAAGGAGACGTCAAGGACGTCCTCCTGCTTGACGTCACCCCACTGACCCTCGGCATTGAGACCAAGGGCGGCGTGATGACTCGCCTGATTGAGCGCAACACAACCATCCCGACCCGCAAGGCCGAGGTCTTCTCAACAGCTGAGGACAACCAGCCCTCAGTGGAGATCCACGTCCTCCAAGGTGAGCGCGAGATGGCCGGTGGCAACAAGTCACTCGGCAAGTTCCAGCTGACGGGAATCCCGCCAGCACCACGTGGCGTGCCGCAGATCGAGGTCGCATTCGACATCGACGCAAACGGCATCCTCAACGTGTCGGCTAAGGACCTCGGCACTGGCAAGGAGCAGAAGATCGAGATCAAGGCTGGCTCAGGCCTCTCAGACGAAGAGATCAAGAAGATGGTCTCCGACGCTGAGTCGCACGCTGACGATGACCGTAAGGCACGTGAGCTGGCAGAGGCAAGGAACCTTGGCGAGAACGCTGCCTACCAGGCAGAGCGTCAGCTGACAGACCTTGGCGACCAAGTCGACGAAGCCTCCAAGAAGGAAATCGAGGACGCAATCGCAGCTGTCCGCGAAGTCCTCGAAGGCGACGACAAGGATGCGATCGAAACTCGCGCCAACGAACTCAACCAGGCATTCCACAAGGTCAGCGAGGCCGTCTACCAGAAGGCACAAGCCGAGCAGGCTGCTGCCGGTGGTGACGCTGCTGGTGAAGGTGCGCCTGCCGGAGGCTCCGGTGACGACGAGGAGATCGTTGACGCCGAAGTCGTAGACGAGGGCTGATCTTGTTCCCGGAAGATGACATCAACACTCCGGCCGGGGCTGACCCGGCCGGGGAGTCACCTGAGGAGACAGTCCTCGAGCCTGAAGCTGTTGAAGCTGAGGCTGCAGCTGAGCAAGTCGAGGAAGACCTCGACGAGCTGACTGCGGCCAACCGCAAGGCGAGCGAGTACTTGGAGCTTGCCCAGCGCACACAGGCTGACTTTGAGAACTACCGCAAGCGTGCATCACGCGACGCTGCGGCAGCTGAGGAGCGTGGCGTGGCCAAGCTCGCACGGGAGATCATCTCTGCGCTTGACAACCTCGACCTGTCGTTGGCTGCCATTGCAGTCCAAGGCGTTGACGAGTCGAACATCAAGGGCTTCCAGCTGATCCGAGACGAGCTTCGCAGCGGACTTGCCCGTGCTGGCGTGACGGTGGACGACCCGAAGGGCGAGTCCTTTGACCCGCAACGCCATGAGGCGATCGCACAGGTCCAAGTTGAGGGCGCAGAGCCCAACACTGTGGTGGAGGTTCACCAGGTCGGGTACTTGCTTGGCGACACGGTGATCCGGGCCGCCAAGGTCGCTGTCGCAGGACAGGGATAGGAGCAGCCTGATGGCCGACCACTACGAAACTCTCGGGGTGGACAAGTCGGCATCGGCGGAAGAGATCAAGAAGTCCTACCGCCGACTGGCCCGCAAGTACCACCCAGACCAAAACCCAGACGACCCAAAGGCTGAGGCTCGCTTCAAGGAGATCTCCCAGGCGTACGACACGCTTGGTGACCCTGAAAAGCGCAAGGCCTACGACCGTGGTGGCAGCAACCCATTCGGCGGTGGCGGCTTTGACCCATCCCAGTTCGGTGGGTTCGGTGATGTGTTCTCAAACATCTTCGGCGGCGGGCAAGGCGGCCGTGGCCGCACTGCTGGGCCGCGCCGTGGCCGCGACCTTGAGACAGAAACAACAGTCTCCTTCGACACTGCCGTGCGCGGTGGCGAGGTTCGGATAACCGTCAACGCGAGCGAAGTCTGTGATGGATGTGGTGGCAGTGGCGCCAAGCGCGGCACCAAGCCCCAAGCCTGCACTGCCTGTGGTGGCACTGGTAGTCAGTCGCAGGGCAACGGGATCTTCTCCGTCGCGCAACCATGTGGTCGCTGCGGTGGGTCGGGCAGCATCATCACCGACCCTTGCCCAACCTGTTCAGGCACTGGCACACGCAGCCGTACTCGCAACATGCGAGTGAAGATCCCCGCTGGTGTGAAGACCGGCAGCAGAATCCGCCTGGCAGGAAAGGGCGAGGCAGGAGTGCGCGGCGGTGAAGCTGGAGACCTATACGTCGTCACCCGCGTTGCCGAGTCACCGATCTTCAAGCGCAAGGGCGACAACCTTGAAGTTGAGGTGCCGCTGACTATCCCCGAGGCAATGCTTGGCGCCAAGGTTGAAGTTCCAACTTTGGACGGCAGCACCAAGCTCAAGGTTCCCGCTGGCACCAGCCACGGCACAGTCCAACGTTTGCGTGACGCTGGCCCGCCGAAGCTGAAGGGCAAGGGGCGCGGTGACCTTCACTACCGCTTCGTCATTGACGTGCCAAAGGACCTGACTAAGGACCAGAAGGCCGCAGTTGAAGCTCT
>CAZZKI010000183.1:0-3553 GCA_964654785.1 uncultured Solirubrobacteraceae bacterium | reverse complement strand
GACCGCTCTATGCACACTCTCGGCGAGCCACTCCGAAAGAGCCAATGGGACCTGGACTTCATCCATGTCGAGCGAGGTTGGGGCTTCGCGGGACTGACAGGCTTGTCGGGCCTTGGTGGTGCACCGATCGGGATTGTGGATACTGGCGTGGACTCCCACCACGAAGACCTAAAGGGAAGAATCCGAGCCTGCGCGAACTCATCGTCTGGGCGTGTGCGTGAGGGCATTTGCGACGACCGTGACGGCCACGGCACTCATGTGGCCGCAATTGCCGCAGCCAACGCAGGCAACGGAGTCGGCATTGCTGGAATCGCAGCCTCTTCGCCCTTGCTGATCTGCCGGGCTCTTTCAGGCAACGGATCGGGAAGCACTGGCGATGTTGCAGCCTGCATCGCTTGGCTTGCGCGCAGTGGAGCCAAAGTCATCAACCTCTCGCTTGGCGGGCCTGATTCAGCTGCTCTCCATACTGCGGTGCGCCTCGCCGGTGATCTGGGCGCTCTGGTCGTGGCGGCAGCTGGCAACGAGGGCTCTGCCGTCAACTCGTGGCCAGCCGCGTACCCGGAAGTGCTCTCCGTTGGCGCCCTTGACCCGAACGGCGCCAAGGCTGACTATTCGAACTGGAACCGGGATGTTGAGCTCTCAGCACCTGGCAGCGGGATTCTGTCCGCCAAGAGAGGCGGTGGCTATGTGCGCATGAGTGGTACCTCGATGGCCGCGCCAGTTGTCAGCGGAGCAGCAGGACTGATCTGGAACAACAGCCGAGGCAAGTCACCAGCTGCCGTACGAAGCCTGCTTGACCACTCGGTCAGGGATCTGGGCACTCGCGGTCGCGACTCAAAGTTTGGCTTCGGCGCGCTTGATCTTGCGCTGCTCCCGTGAACGAGTAGGGTTTGCGCATGGCCACCAACGGACCTCTTCTAATCGCCTTCGACGGTTCACCAGCCTCCATCGAGGCAGTTGAGCGCGCAGCCGGGCTTCTGGGTGAGGGCCGTGAGGCGTTGATCCTCGTGGTTTGGGAGCCAGGGCTTCTAAATGCCGCTGTTGCGCCTATCCCAGGCGGCCTTGGCGCGCCGGTGCCACCACCGGATATTGAGCAAGTGCAAGCACTTGACAAGAGCGAGCAAGACCATGCTGAACGCATCGCGAAGGAAGGCGTTGAAATCGCCAACAGTCACGGCCTCTCAGCCCAATCACTTGTTGCCCGCGACGAAACCTCGGTTGCCTCGACGATCCTCCGTGTAGCTGAGGAAAAGGAAGCCGCTGCCATCGTGATCGGCTCACGCCGCCACAACGCAATCGCGTCTGTCCTGCTGGGCTCTACCACCGAGGCGGTACTTCACAAGACCGATCGCCCGCTGGTCGTTATCCGCCCTACAGGCAGCGACTCCTAGCCCGGTTCCACCCTCGGGTGGCGCGCCATTGATTCGCTGAACCCGTCAAGATTGACGGTGTGGAATCAGTACGTGGACAGCTTCTAGTAGCGAGCCCTGCGATCGACGACCCCAACTTCAAGCGGGCAGTGATCTTGATCGGCCACCACGACGCTGGCGGTGCTTTGGGCGTTGTGCTCAACCGGCCAGCTGGCACCACCGTCCAAGAGGCTGCGCCGCCCGTCGCGGAGATGATCGGCGACGGCGAGCTTCATGTCGGCGGCCCAGTGATGCCTGAAGCAGTTGTGATCGTCGCCGAGTTTGAGCGCCCAGAGGACGCGGCGATCCTCGCTTTCGAAAATGTTGGGGTGCTCGCGACTGACACCCCCGCCGAAGAGGTGGACGAGAAAACAGTCCGAGTGCGGGCCTTCGCAGGGCACGCTGGTTGGAGCGCCGGCCAACTTGACGCAGAGCTTGCCGAAGACGAATGGATTGTCGCCCCGGCGGACGCAGACACTGTCTTTGATGAGGACGCTGAAGACCTGTGGTCGCGCGTCCTCGCGGACCTCGGTGGTAGCTACGAGTTGCTGTCGCGCATGCCAGAAGACCCGAGTGTGAACTGAGCCACTCCGGCCACCGCTTTACAGGAGTAGCTTTCTACCAATGACGAACCTTTCCCAGACTGCCCTCGGAGCTTGGAGCGGAGGCCGTTACATGCGGTTCGGAGCGCCTCTTGACGACGACCGCTTCGAAGCTCTACTTCGCCCTGACGACAAGATCAAGACCGTCATCACCGCAGATACCTACGGAACAGGTGAGGCAGACAAGTCAGTTGGTCGCTCAATCGCTGGCCTGCCGCGTGAGTCATACAACCTTGTTGGCGCAGTTGGCCATGACTTCATCAAGGGTGAGCGCGTTGGGGCAAAGGGCTTCCCGCGCTTCACCAACCCAGAGCTTCGCGGTCCTGACGAGTACGCCGATTACCTGCGCAGGGCAACCGAGGCCAGTCTTGAACGCTGCGGCGTTGATTCCTTCGACCTCCTTCTTCTCCACAACCCGGATCGCATCGGTTACACCTCCCCGATCGTTTGGGAAGCGATGGCAGAACTTCGGGCTGATGGTCTTGCGGAGGCAATTGGGGTTGCTCCGGGTCCGGCCAATGGTTTCGTTCTTGATGTCATCAATTGCGTTGAGACATTTGGCGACCTGATCGACTGGGCGATGCTGATCCTCAATCCTCTTGAGCCGTGGCCTGCAGGCATGTCACTCGCTGCCTGCGAGGCGAACAACGTCAAAGTAATTGCTCGTGTTGCCGACTACGGCGGACTCTTCCACGGCGATGTCAAGGCTGGGCACCCATTCCTTGAGTTCGACCACCGGAACTTCCGCCCGCAGGGCTGGGTTGAAGCAGGCCTCGCCAAAATCGAGCAGATGCTTCCCTACGCTGAGGAGGCAGGCTTAAGCACCCTGCAATTGGCATGCGCTTGGAACCTTTCCAACCCTGCAATCGAGTGCGTCGTCCCGACTTTGATCGAGGAAGGCGTTGAGGGCTGCCGCCCGGTTGAAGCTCAGCGTGAAGATCTGGCCGCGCTGCCTGAAAATGCTGGGAACATCTTGTCCCCGGAGGCAGTTGAGGCAATCCGCCAGATAGGCGACAACACTGGATCAATGCGCCTGAAGGGCGCTGGGCCAGACCACGAAGGTGAAGAGCTGGCTGACAGCTGGACCCTCACCGAGGACCTCATCAACGTTGGATCACGTTGGGAAGTCTCCCCAGCCGACTTGGCTTACAGCGCCGCCTAGCGCCGAACTACCGCCGAGGTTCTAGTCGGACTTCGGCTCAAGGCCGACTGGGTACCAGCGGGGACCATCCTTGACGAGCAGGCCCTGATCAGCCAGCGTCGGGAGAACCCTGAAGAGGTAGTTGCGGTGCGTGCCAATGGCAGCTGCGATCTCAGCCACTGTCATCCCTGGCTGCTTGCGAAGCGCCTTTAGAGCTTCGCCGCCGCGGTGCCCGCTTCCGCGTGGTCGGCCCGGCTTGCGGCCGGTCGGGCGCCTGCTGCCGCCAGGACCCTGCATTGCGCTGTCCCCACGAAGGAGGCGCAGCGCACCGATCAGTCGCTCGTATTCCTCGACTACTGGCTGGATCTCATCAATCCGTGCCTCAATGTCCTTTACGACTG
>CAZZKI010000182.1:0-3587 GCA_964654785.1 uncultured Solirubrobacteraceae bacterium | reverse complement strand
GAGCCTTTGGGCTCAGTCACCAAGGAGGACTGAGGCTTGGAGATCGGGCTGTTCCTTGGCTATTGGCCCTGGTTCACACCCGAGGAGCAGTTTGAATACGCAGTCCTTGCCGACAGGCTTGGGCTCGACAGCGTCTGGGTCAGCGAAGCTTGGGGCCAAGACGCAGTTTCACTCTTGGGCAGCCTCACAGCCCGCACGGAGAATGTGGCGCTTGGCTCTGGACTGATGCAGATTCCCGCTCGCCAGCCGACAGCTACGGCGATGGCAGCGATGACACTTGATGTCCTCTCCCATGGCCGCTTCCGCCTTGGCCTAGGTCTGTCAGGGCCGCAGGTCTCTGAGGGTTGGTATGGCGTGCCATTCAGCAAACCCGTGACCCGCACGCGCGAATACATCGAGATTGTCCGCAAGGCCCTTGACGGCGAGAAGGTGATCGCCGATGGCGAGTTCTGGACTCTGCCGCTGCCCGAGGATCAAGGCATGGGGCTTGGCAAGCCGCTTCGTATGCTCGGCAAGCCGGCCAAGGAAAAGGTCCCGATCTACCTTGGGGCCATTGGCCCGAAGGCAGTTGAACAGGTTGGGGCCATCGCCGATGGTTGGCTTCCGTTCATGTTCAGCCCGCGCGACCCGAGCATCCTGCTTGACCCCCTCAAGCGAGGCGCAGACTCAGTTGGGCGCAGCATCAGCGACATTCGGATCGCTTCAAGCGCTGCTGTCGCAGTTGCAGACACTGAGCGAGAAGCTCGCGACGCTGTCAAGCCCTGGCTCGTCTTCTACCTGGGTGCGATGGGCGCCAAGGCCAAGAACTTCTACGTGGACCTCGCCGAGCGCTACGGCTTTGGTGATGCCGCGCGCGACTGTCAGGACAGGTTCCTCTCAGGGGATCGACTTGGCGCAGCTGACGCACTCACCGACGAACTGATTGACGCTGTTTCCATCTGTGTAACGCCGGACCAGCTTGAGTCAAGAGTCGCGGAGTACGAGGCTATGGGCTCGAACGAGCTGATCTGCATCCCTTGCGGCGACGCAGCTGGCAAGGACCGGACCATTCGGGCCCTCGCCGACGTTCGTGGCTGACGCGCCTCTACGACTCCTTTATGACGCAGAGTGCGGGTTCTGCCGTTGGTCGGTTGCTCGACTCCTTGTTGCTGACAAGAACAGTCGTCTACTCCCAATCACCATTCAGTCGCCTGAAGGACAGGAGCTCCTGTCCGAGGTCCCGAAGGCCGCGCGCCTTGCCACCGCGCATTGCGTGACTCCAGACGGCCACGTTCATTCTGGTGGTGCCGCCTACTCAACTGTTGCAGCTGAAGTGCCTGCGTTGCGAATCACCAAGCCGTTAGCGGATGGCCTGCCCTCAGTTGTGAATCTTGGTTACGAGCTGGTGGCCGGCAACCGGAGCTTCTTCGGCCGCTGGATGACTCCGAAACGGCTTGCTTGGGCGGACGGAGTAATCAGCGACCGCGTATTTGAGGCAGCCGGGCTTTGAGCCTCAGAGCTGTCGCAGTTGATTGGTCTGGCCGCAAGACCGGGGTCCGCAATGTGATCTGCCTCGCCGAGGCCCGAGCAGGCGAGCTCCTGCGGGTCGAGTCAGGCTTCACCCGCGAGGAAGTAATTGACCACCTGATCGAGATGAAGAACGAGGACCCAAACCTGACAGTGGGCTTTGACTTCTCGTTCTCACTGCCCGGATGGTTTGTGACTGAGCAAGGCTGCGCGGATGCTCCGCAGTTCTGGAAGGTCGCCGCCGAGCACGGGGAGCGCTGGCTTGACGACTGCTCTGACCCTTTCTGGGGTAAACCCGGGAAGAAGAAGCCAGCCCCCGACGAGGAGCGGCCTCAGATGCGAGTGACCGACATCGCAACAGCAGCAGCGGCGGGCCAGATGCCGCGCAGCCCATTCCAAATCAGCGGCGCCGGGTCGGTTGGGTCATCAACTCTGCGTGGCCTGCCATTCCTTCAGGTGCTTCGGGACGCTGGCTTCCGGATCTGGCCGTGGGATGACGCGAAGCCACCAGCAGCAGTCGAGATCTGGACGAGAGTCGCCATTGGCAACACAGTCAAGTCAGATGCCGAAGCAAGGCTTGAAGCTGTTTCAGCTCACTCTGGCATTCCAAAGGAGCTTCAGTCCGCAGCATCCGAGAGCGAGGACATGTTTGACGCTGCGATGACAGCACTCTGGCTATCTGAGAACGAAGCCAAGCTTGCTTCCAGCAAGAAGTCACGTCGCAAAGCAGACCTCCTGGAGGGCTGCACATGGCTGCCCTGAACCCCAGAGCCCTCGCTAGGGTCACGACATGAGCCTTTGGGACCAAGTCAAAGACCTCCCACTGACCGTCGATGGCTACGAGCTTGAGGGTCTGCGTGAAGAGGTGTCATCTGGATTTGAACGCCAGTGCACAGTCATCCACCTGCGTGGTGCTGGACTGGAGGGCCTCGGCGAGGACGTTGTTTACGACGGCGAAGACCACGACGCTTTTCAGGCTGCCGGGCCAATCCACGACCTGACTGGGGCGCAAACTCTGGGCGAGTTCGCAGAGCTGATTGAAAGCCTTGACCTGTTCCCCACCAAGGAGCCAGAGCGTGATGTGTCAAGGCTTTATCGGCGCTGGTCATTTGACAGCGCCGCGCTCGACCTCGCCCTCCGTCAGGCCGACACGAACCTGTCGGCCCTGCTCGGTCGCGACGTCAGCCCACTTTCCTTTGTTGTGTCGATTCGCCTTGGCGAGCCGCCGGAGCTTGAGCCAGTGACTTCGCGCTTGGCGATCCAACCGGGGCTGCAGTTCAAACTTGATCCGACTGACGACTGGACGGAGGAGATCGTTGAGGCCCTCGCCGCAACTGGAGCGGTTGAGTCAGTTGACTTCAAGTCCTTCTACACCGACGGCTTTGTAGTTCAGAAAGGCACCCTCCCCCTGTACGAGATGGTCATCGAAGGCCTCCCTGAAGCTTGGATTGAAGACCCTGACCTGACAATCCCTGAGGTTGATGACTTCCTTCTGCCCCACCGAGACCGAATCTCTTGGGACGCCAATATCCACTCCGTAGAGGACATCGAAGCTTTGCCCTTCAAGCCGAAGATGGTCAACGTCAAGCCTTCGCGCATTGGTGGACTGAAGCGTCTTTTCGACACTTACGACTACTGCGAGCGCGAGGGAATCGGGATGTACAGCGGCGGCCAGTTCGAGCTCGGCGTTGGGCGAGACCACGTCCAGCTGCTGTCGGCCATCTTCCACCCTGATTCGCCCAACGATGTTGCGCCTACCGGCTGGAACGTGCCATCGCCAGCTGCCCCACTGCCGGGTAGCCCGCTGACGCTTACCGAGGCCGCGAGCGGTTTCGGACTCAACTAACAGGCGAAGGGGCGACTGCCAACCGTCCACGGCCTATAAAGGCTGTGGACAGACGAACCAAGCACCTCCCGGCGACAGTGCTGCGCTCCGGCGACCACGGCTTAGAGATCCACTTACGGGTCGCTGACTCCTTCCTGCCCCGGCTGAGAGGCCTTGCTGGCGGCGGAGTTAAGCCTTTGGGCAGGGCTGGACTCTGGTTTCCAAGGACATGCTCGGTTCACACCTTTGGCATGAG
>CAZZKI010000181.1:0-3588 GCA_964654785.1 uncultured Solirubrobacteraceae bacterium | reverse complement strand
GTGATCCGAGTGTTTACGCGCCTCGTAACACGGTTGAGGTCTTCGTGACTTCATCCTCCCCTCGGTTTGGCCAAGTGCCAAACCATCCCCGGGAAGAGGCGCTACACACCCCCTCTCCGTAGCGCCTCTTCCCGGAATTTCTTCCGGGGTCGGCGCTCGCTTCTAATAGACGCGGAAGGTCTTGGTCGCTGGAGTCGCGTCTATGTTCCCTGCCCAGTCAATGGCAGCAACGCGGAAGGTATGGGTGCCCTTCTTCAACGCCGACGCAGGGAGCCATGGTGAAGAGCAGGTGACCCAAGCACCTGTGTCCATCCGGCAGTTAAAGGTTCCGGCGTCGGCAAGAGGTGACCGAACGAACTTGAACGTTGGGCGTGTGAGCCTGGTTGAGCTAGGTGCACTCGTGATTGAGGTGTTGGGCGTGACGGTGTCCACCGTGAATGACCGCGTCCCAGCAACAGAGCTGCGATTGCCGTACGAATCAATTGCGCGCACAGAGAATGTGTGGGCACCTTGAGCCAAGCCCGTGTACGACTTCGGCGACGTGCACGCCCCCCAGCCCTTTGAGTCCATCTGACATTCGAAGGTTGTCCCTGCCTCATTTGTTGAGAAGGCAAACGACGCTGAGGTTGAAGCCGAGTAGCTGACCGGCCCTGAATCAATTCCGATCGGCGGGCCGACTGCATCAATCGTGAAGGTCATTGAGGCAGGCGTTTGGTCGGTGTTGTTGGACGGGTCAATGGCTCGAACTTCAAAGGTGTGGGTCCCGTCGCCGAGGCTTGCAGCTGTGTAAGGACTCACGCAGGTTGACCAGGTACCGCCATCCATCCGGCACTCAAAGGTTGAACCGCCCTCGTCAGAACTGAAGGTGAAGGACGCGGTCGTTGAAGTAATCGTGGCTCCGCTTGCCGGGTACCCAGCAGTTCCACCAGCACCCAAGGTCGTCTGTGGTGCAGTCGTATCTGGTGCTGCACAGGTGTAGATACGGAAGTCGTCAATAAACCAACCCGCGTCGCCAACATGCGAGTCTGAACCGATGCGGAAGCGGAACTTGACGTTCTGCCCGGCCAGAGATGCCAAGTTCATACGAGTTGACTGGTAGCCAAGGCTTGCTCCAACGAAGGCTTGACGACCACGAAGTGGGTTGTCAGCCCCGTTCCCGTTCTCGATTGATCCGGTGTAGCCGTTAGCGCTGAAAAGAGCGGCAGCGTCCTGCCAGGTGACCCCGTTATTGGTCGAGTACTCAACAACACCACCGTCGTAATTGCCGATCGCACGGGTACCTGTTGCAGGGTCAACCGTGTCGGCTTCAAAGCCGAAAGCGTGCTTGAAGTGAACTGAGGCCCCGCCTGCGGGTACTTGGATTGTCCCCGGCATAGTCATCACCGTGTCGGAGAGAGTGTCCGGGTCGTCGCCCCAGAGGTTGTCCGTTCCGCTCTTGGCATAGAGACCGTTTGAAGTGTCTTGGCTTCCGTACTTCCAACTTCCGCCGCTGTCCAGAACAGTTGAAGTCCAAGTGTGGTTGGCTGAACCGTCGAAGTTGTTTGAGTAGATGTTGGTTGGAACGCCAGTGGTGCAAACTGCCGCCTGCGGCACAGCTGCGTTGGTCGGCGTGGTGCTCATCTCAGTTGCGAGGACTGATTTGTCAACTTGGGCGCAGTCAGAAGCCGAGATCGTCGCAGTGCCCGTCAGCGAATCACAGGCTTGGCTGAGCGTCGCCCCGAGGTCTTGGTAATCAGCGCCCGAAGTGAGCAGGAGTTGAGTCTGGTACCAAACGCGTGACGCTTTGTTCACGCCAATACCGCTGACGGTCTGGCCATTGAAGGTGCCGCCGTCCGTCATCAGGAAGGCGGCCTTGTTGGCGATGCCGCTGTTGCTGTGGACGCCACCGCTGTCGCTCGCGTACTTGTCCTTCACATAGCGAGTGCTTGATGTCTTATCTGGGTCGCCGTAAGTGGTCGGGTCGGCCATGTCGCGGATCGCCCCACCAGGAAGGTCCTCGCCGATCAACCAGCGAGATCCAGAAGTGTCGTCGCCAGCCGAGTTCGACAGGTCAACGAACTCCCCGAAGACGTCGGAAAGGGCCTCGTTGATAGCCCCTGACTGGAAGTAGTAGAAGAGGTCAGCTGTGTACTGGGTAACACCGTGCGTCAGCTCGTGGGCGACGACATCGTCCGCGGAGGCATAACCCTGCCCGTAGACCATCTGTGAGCCGTCCCAGTACGCGTTGCCATACGGGCAAGTTGAGCCGGCGGGGCAATAGCGAACCGTTGAATCCATCCTCAACCCACTTCCGTCAAGTCCGTCGCGACCAAGCGCCGCAAAGAAGTTGTAGGTGTCGCCCGAGAAGTTGTAAGCGTTGTTGACGTCACGGGCGCGGATCGAGAGGTTGCTGAGCGGGTTTGAATCGCCGCTGAGCGCAGCTCCACCTTCAATCCTGACCGGCGTGGAAAGGCTGCAAGGCACGCCACCCGAAGTTGAATTTGCGTCACAGACCCGGCGGCTAAGGGCTGCCTCCAACCGGTTGATAGACGCGACCTTCCAGCCAGCGTTGGCATCAATGTAAACGGTGCGCTTGAGCGGCATGGCCCCGTCGCGCACAACATTGACCTGCCAAGTCAAACGCGGCTTGCGCAGGCCGGGCCCGCCAAGGATTCGCGGGTCGAAGATCTGAAGGCTTGGGCTTCCCACAGCTCTGACTCCGGGCCCGTTCGACTTTTCCGTAATGAGTTCTGCGGTGGCTGCAGCCTTGGGCGCGCTGATCTTCGGATCAGTTGACGGCACTGCCCCTTGAAGGGTCTTGGCCATCGCAGCAACAACTCGGTTTGAAGAGTCAACGGCAAGGACAGCCTGGCCGCCGATCACCGGCACGCCAGAGTGGGATTCCTGCAGACGGACGATTGTTTGCCCTGCAGCAGGCGACTTCAACTGCTTGGTGACGTGGAGAGAGTTGAGCTTGGTGGTACCAAGGACCTGTGCGTTTTGCTTGAGCCAGCCTTGGGCCACTTCAGTCGGCCTAGCGTCCATTGACACTCCAGCTGGACGGCCAAGAGAGACCTTGGAGGCCGTGGCCTTGGCAGCCGTTGCACTTGGCGCTGATTCAGCGGTAGCGCTACCACCAGAGGTGCTTGAGCTGAGCAGCGCAAGGCTTCCGCCAGCGATCACCGAGGCTGAGACAGCACCTGCCGCAACGGCCTTCGCGTTCAAGTTCCTCCAGTTCACTTAGAGGAGGTTACGCCCCCCGAGTAAAGGTTTCGGAAGAACCCTCCAACGGGATCCAAAGGATTTGCCGAGGGCTATTGGTCTCGGCTAGAGAAGCTTTGCCTTGGCGGCCGCGAACTCTTCGTCGCTAAGCGCCCCAGAGGCGTGCAGTGATGAGAGCCGCTCAAGCGCATCAAGCAGTGCTGGCTCAGGCGCTGACTGCACCTGAGTATTGACCTGCGTGTCGTCCTGAGCGCCTGAGATCTGCTCCGTGGGCTGCTCGTCAGCTGCGGTGGAGCGAGCCTCCGAGGCACGTTCCTTGATGTCCTTGGCAGCTCCCTTTGCGCTGTCAGCGCTCTTGGCGATGCCAGTGGACACAGTCGCTCGGAA
>CAZZKI010000180.1:0-3619 GCA_964654785.1 uncultured Solirubrobacteraceae bacterium | reverse complement strand
GAATGTCAAGTAACGACCTTGCCAACATTGGCCTCGGCATCCTGCCGAACCTGTCGAACTTCAAGTCGCTTCCTGATCGCCTCCAGCAGGCCCACTTGAACTTCATGTTCCTTGGCCGCGCTCTAATTCATGCCAACGGCCTCGGCACCGATGCTGCCTTCCGCTTCGGCGGTCAGAGCGTGCTGAACGGGTCCGCCGGCTACTCAGGCGACAGTCAGGGCGGCATTCTCGGCGGCGCGTTGATGTCTGTCGCGCCTGACTTCAAGTGGGGCTCACTCGGTGTCCCCGGGCAGAACTACTCCACCCTCCTTGACAGGTCTATTGACTGGCCTGCCTACGGACAGATCCTCTACGACGCATACCCGAAGGGCAAGGAGCGGCCGATCCTGATGGCTCTTATCCAGCAGCTTTGGGACCGCGGTGAGGCCAACGGCTACTCACAGCACATTGGGAAGAACCCTCTGCCTGGGAGCCCAACAAACACAGTGCTGTTGCTGCCGGCGTTTGGAGACCATCAGGTCACTAATTTGGCTGTCGAGAACTACGCCCGCACGATCGGAGCGAAGCTCCGCACTCCGGCGCTTGACCACCTTCGCTACGGGCCGTTCAACTGGTTCTGGAACATCACTAGTGGAGGATCCAACTCCATTACAGGTAACGCAATGATGATGATGGACACGGGCCCGCCGCGCGCAGCAACATGCAACAGCTGGACTTGCGCTGCCAACCCTCTGACGGACCCGGACCCCTGCAAGTCGGGCCAATGCAAGGGGACGCCTCCGCAGCCTGTTGGCAACATTGCACCTGCCTACGGCCAAGACCCACACGGGGTTGGAGGTGATTCGGCCGAGGTACGGCGACTCGTCTTCAACTACGTCCGAACCGGCACCCTCCTGCCCGGTTGTGACGGACTGCCATGTGGCATCGGCGGCTGGCAGCCCGGCCTGTAGAAGAGGTTCCATGCCTACCCAGCGACACGATGGCCTCACTCGCCGTGAGGCCATCGCTGCCGCTGGAGCTGCAGCTCTAACAGCCGCTGTAGCTGGCTACAGCCCAGCGAGCGCAGGCGCTGTAGCCACTCCTCCTTACGCAGCCGGTTTCGACAGCCTCACTTCAGAGTTCACCCTTCGGAACATCCCAATCACGGGTTCAATGCCAAGTTGGCTTGGAGGCTCGCTACTCCGAAATGGCCCAGCGAAGTTTGAGGTTGGTTCGACTCAGTTCAATCACTGGTTCGACGGACTCGCGATGCTGCACGCGTTCTCGTTTGCAGGCGGAAAGGTCTCCTACGCGAACCGATTCCTTCGCAGCAGCGCTTGGGACGCCTGGCAAGAGCGGGGCCGCATCGAGTACTCAGAGTTCGGGACTGACCCTTGCCGCTCGATCTTCTCGGGCGTTTCAAGCCAGTCGCTTCCAATTCCGATCATCGCGCCCGTGCCAAACGCGAATGTGAGCATTGAGCATTGGGCCGGCCGATTCCGTGCACTTACTGAAATGCCGGTTCCGGTCCGCTTTGACAGCACCACCCTGAACACTCTTGGCGTTGACCCGGGCGCAGCCAGCCAGATGGGGACGGCCCACCCCCACCACGACCCAGTCACCAAAGAGCGCTTCTCCTACGAGACAGTCCTAGTCGGCAAGACGGGAGTCAATGTCTATGTTGAGAAGGGAACGTCGAAGCGCTTGCTGGCATTTATCCCTCAGGCCAAGCCCCGCTACATGCACTCTTTCTCCCTAACTAAGCGCTACGTGATCCTCTTCACCCAGCCGTTCGAGGTTGACCCAGCAAGCTTTCTAAGCGGAACCGCAAAACCGATCATTGAGCACTTCGCGTGGAACTCAAAGGAGGCAGCCACTGTGAAGGTGATTGACCGCGTTAAGGGCGGCGTCGCAGCATCCTTCGACATCTCCCCATTCTTCGTTTTCCATCACATCAACGCTTACGAGTCCAGCTCCTCTCGGATCGTGCTCGATGTCAGCGGACACACAGATGCATCAATCATTAACGCTCTCTACCTTCGCAACCTTCGCTCAGCTGACCAGCGCATGCCACGAATCACGATCAGGCGGGTAAGCCTTGACATGAGGTCCAAGAGGGCGTCGATCTCACCCTTGAGCGACACTGACCTCGAACTTCCACGGATCAACTACGACCACTACAACCAGAAGGCCTACCGCTATGCCTATGGCATCGGACAACAAGGAGCCAACAGCGGCTTTGTTGACCGACTGGCCAAGATAGACGTCAAGACTGGCTCGGCCAAATTCTGGCGCGAGCCTGGTTGTTATCCGGGGGAACCAGTCTTCGTTCCACGACCAAATGCCACGCGCGAGGACGATGGCGTTGTCCTCTCGGTCGTCCTTGACACCAACCGTGGAAGCTCATTCCTGTCAATCATTGAGGGAAGCTCATTCACAGAGAGAGCCAGGGCACGGGTGCCCCACGTAATCCCGTTCGGATTTCACGGCTTACACACTTCGTCGATCTAAGCGAATTCGGGCCTATGCCCAAGAACTAAGGCCAGCGCCGAGGATCGCCATCCCGACGATGGCACCCACAGTCCCGATTGCCGCTGGCTTGCGGTCACCCGGTTCTGAAACAGCTTCAGGGAGAAGGTCCGACACGACCAGCGCAAACATGGCTCCCGCGGCAAAGCCCAACGACCACGGCAGCAGGGCTCTCACCTGCTCGACCATCACAAAGGCGATCACCGCGCCTACTGGCTGGGGCAAACTCGTTCCTACGGCAGCCCAGAACTGTCGGGTCTTCGAATAGCCAGCCTGGGCCATCGGGATCGCGGTGGCAGTTCCCTCTGGAATGTTCTGCAACGAGATTGCAATGAAGACGAAGAGGCCAATCGCAGCAGTGCTTGAAGCCCAAGCCGAACCGAGCGCGAATCCTTCGGGAAGGCTGTGGACGAAGAGAACCGCGAATACAAGGAGGGAGCGCCTCTGGTGTTTCGCGAATGGGTGCTCGCCGTCACCCTTGCGCCTTTCCACGAGACGTTGTGCGACGAGCAGGAATACTGCCCCAATCACAATCCCAACCGCCGCGGGCAAGTACTTGCCCTCTTGGGCCGGCTCGATGAGGAGTCCAACAGAGGCAGCTGTCATCACGCCGGCTGTCACGCCTAGAAGCATCGGCTGAAGCCGTGCGACTCGCTCCGGCCCAATCCAGCCGACAGGGAGTGCGCCTAAGCCGGTTGCGAATGCGGTGACTAGCGCCACGCCAAAGACTTCGATGATTGCCACGCTTGACAGGCTATGCCCTCGCCACGACCGAACCTCCTACAAGCGAGCTTTAGGAAGTTGCCTACGAACGAACCGCCCAAGCTTTGTCACGGGTGGGTTGGCTTCGCTCGAACGAGCCTTAGGCAGTTGTCTGCGAACGAACCGCCCAGGCTTTGTCACGGGTGGGTTGGCTTCGCTCGAACGAGCCTTAGGCAGTTGTCTGCGAACGAACCGCCGTGCTTTCGGCCTACGCCGGGTTGTGACTCGCTCAAGCGAGCTTTAGGTCGTTAGCAGCGAGCGAGAGCGAGTCACAACCCAACGCAAAGCCAAGTGGAGCGGAGAGAGAGGGATTCGAACCCTCGAACGAGGTCAACCCCCGTTACACGAT
>CAZZKI010000179.1:0-3625 GCA_964654785.1 uncultured Solirubrobacteraceae bacterium | reverse complement strand
GCTGTAGTAGTGAACCTTGCCTCAGCCGGGGTAGCCACGGCAGCACCCCACCCAATCGCGCCCGTCAAACTGTTTGAGAGTTCCAGAGTTGACGGGATAAAGGTCGCCGTGTCACCGAAGGACGAAGCAATCTCGGTGATTGACAACGAGTCCGCCAGCTCGCTTGAGCTTCTCGCGCGTGTGCGTAGCTCCGCCGGTACGGTCAGCCCTGCTCAGGAGTTGAGTAGGACAGCAAACGCTGTGCTCCCAGCAAGCATTTCCTTTGGAGCTGCAGGTAACGCCTTCATGCAGTGGGGAATTGGGACAAACGGAGCTCTAGGCGAATGGACTTTCCGCCCGGCCGGGGCACTGTTCAGCGTCACTCGAACCTTTGACGGCGTGGTGGGCCTGCCGTGTGGGCGCTTTGCTGAGAGCGCCACTGACACGAGCGGGAAGCTTCTGATCGCCTGCTCCACCGTAAGCGGATCCAACTCAGGGGTAGCCGTAACCTCGTCCACTAACGGGGGCGAATCTTTTTCAGGGCTGAGCCTCGTACAGCTGCCCATCTCCGACCCGAACCTTCAACCGAAGGTTGCGACTGGACCTGGTGGAGTGAGGGCAGTCGTATGGCTTGCTCACCCCACAGGAGGTTCCTTCGCACTCAAGGCCATAGTTGACACGGGGTCTGGAACGTTTGGCGCAACGGAGATCTTGGCGACCGCACCTGCGGGTTCTGAGGTTGAACTCAACGACGTTGCCGTCCTCGACGACGGAACAGTCGCTGTGCTCTACAACGACGAGTCAGTCGGAGGCATCCGTATGCGTTTACGCAGGCCTGGGGATGGCAGCTTCCGTTCGTCTCAGACCATCGACGCGATCAGAGGAGGCGTGTCGATAGTCCCCGACTCGCCAGCTGGAAGTGCCCTGCTTCTAGTTGCTCACATTGACATTGGCCCAATTGTGCAATGGCGACGGATCACGCTTGCACCCGACGGCACCCTTTCCGCACCAACCATCATCTCCACTGGCAACAACTCAACAATGTTTGACCTCAAGCGAGGCGCCGACGGAACCATCGCGGTCGGCCGCACCTTCCTACCCTCTCCGGGTGCCGCGATAGAAATTGACGTCTTTGTCAAGCGCCGCGGAGGCTCTATGTCTGGTCCCATCAAGGTGGCTTCCGTACAGCCAACGTCAGATATTGCGAGCCGCAGCCTTGATGTCGACCGCAGAGGAAATGTCTTCTTGGGCTGGGTGGAGGACAACCCCCTGACCGACCGAGCCCTGATTGGAGGTCTTGACCTTGGTGCCAAGCCTTCTGTCTCCGGTGTGAATATTCCGGCTCGAGTAGCGAGAGGCGGTCGAGCTACATTCAGCCTCAGCGCCGTCGACACTTCTGGCATCGCCAGCGTCAAATGGTCGTTCGGCGACCGAAGGACAGCCTCGGGGGCGTCAACCAGTCATGTCTACCGTCGCAACGGCCGCTTCAAGGTAACTGCCAAAGTGACCGACCGAGCCGGCTTCGTCACGACCCTGACGCGCCGGGTTCGAGTCGTCGGTTAGAAGCGCTTCGGTACGAACTTCTGCTCCGAGAATGGTGGTCGCACATAGGTGGAGTCGTCCGTGCGAGGAGGCAACTCCACTGGGTCCGGGGTGAGGTTCTCGTACGGCACCATTTCCAGCAGGTGGCTTATGCAGTTGAGGCGGGCGCGACGTTTGTCGTCAGCGTCAACCACGTACCAGGGTGCTTCATCAATGTTTGTGTAGCGGAACATTTCGTCCTTGGCGCGCGAGTAGGCGCTCCACATCTCACGCGACTTCAAGTCCATTGGGCTTAGCTTCCAGCGGCGCATCGGGTCAGTGGCGCGTGTTTGGAAGCGCCGTTCCTGCTCCTCATCGCTGACTGAGAACCAGTACTTGATCAGAGTTATTCCCGAACGAACGAGCATCCGCTCGAACTCAGGGCACGAGCGCATGAAGTCTTGGTACTCAGCGTCAGTGCAGAAGCCCATCACGCGTTCAACACCAGCGCGGTTGTACCAACTGCGGTCAAACAAAACCATTTCGCCAGCTGCTGGAAGGTGCTCCACGTAGCGCTGGAAGTACCACTGGGTGCGCTCACGCTCAGTAGGAGTGCCGAGTGCAACCGTGCGACACCAACGAGGGTTGATCCGCTCGTTAATGCGCTTGATCACGCCGCCCTTACCTGCAGCGTCACGCCCTTCGAAGATCACGACCACTCTCAGACCCTGTTCCCGGATCCAGTTCTGCTGGATCACAAGCTCAGTCTGCAGTCGCCTCAGCTCGGTGTCGAAGATCTTCTTTCCCAGCTTCTTGCCGGGGTGCTTTCGCTCTGGCTCAACGTGTGACACCTGAAACCTCCATTGGTAAGGGGTGAAGTCATGACCCCACAGTGGGACAACTTTCGGCTCCCAGCCACTGCACTTCAGTCGCTGAGATTGAAGGCATTACTGTAATCAGCGCCAAGAGGAAGGCTTAAGGAGCTTCACCGGCACGCTCGCCGGCACCCCCCAGTCCACGCTCAGGCGCACGACAGCATCCATTGACCGAAGCCCTGTCATCGCCTTCTTGACTGCCTTCGATGAAGTGCTGCCAAGGTTGATCGTGAGAGTCTGGGTTTTGCCTGCGGGAACCACATAGGACTTGCTGGCAAGCACGGCACCACCCGGGTAGGCGACTGCGGCGGTTCCCCGGCATGCGCGAGTTTTGGTGCAAGCGATCTTCGTTGTGAACGATCCCGCGCTAGAGAGCTTGAGTGACGACCCACCGCTGACGCTTGCTACCGCCGCTGGTGGGAGCGTGACCGTTCCGCTCATGCCAAGGCCGAACTGTGCAGTTCCCGAACTGCCCGTGAGCCCGGCAAGAGCGGTACCCGCGTAACTTGCCAGGAGGCCCGAATCGCAGGTGGGCATCGGCAAGGTTGAAACTCCGGCAACTGTTGCTGTCTTTGACCCGTCGCTGTAGGGAGTGCCCGTAAGGGTGGCGCCTCCTGAGAGTGAAGCCGTATTGGTGGTCAGATTGAGTGTCAGGCCTTTGACTCCGCATCCAACCAGCGACACCGGCAAGATCCTGAAGACGGTTGCGTTGGCACCAATGGTTATGTCCACCGGGACACTCAGGCTGAGCTGACCTGTCTCACGCGAGACTGTGCCTGTTGCAGGGCCGGCAGCGCTGATTCCGACCGCAACGCTCAAGCCGATCTGGCCACTGCTGATAAGAGAGCTGAGGTCAAAACCGCCGATCTTCGGCAACCCGCTGAGACCACCGGATCCCCCTGCCGCTGAAACGAGCTGATTGATCAGCTCTTGCGGAACCGGATAATTGAATGACGGCAGAACTGCCCCGGTCTTGGGGACAGAGATCACACCTGCCGAAGTAACAGTGCCAGTGAATGAGATCTGCTTCGCACCGACGCTGTTCAGGAGGGATGAGTCAACCGTGAACGGCTGCAGGTTTGCTACGGAAATCTGCGCTGAGGTGAAGGTAAAGGAGAAGTTCTCTGCTGGGCTAGTGGCCGCTGCGGCAGAACCTGGCAATGCCATGGCAACTGCCGCGGCAATGGTCATGGCCATGGCCAATACAGCCACCTTCGGCCTTTGGCCGCTGCGCTCCCCTCGTTGCACCC
>CAZZKI010000178.1:0-3627 GCA_964654785.1 uncultured Solirubrobacteraceae bacterium | reverse complement strand
GATGAACCGCTGAACCGCCTCCACGACGAGATCTTTGCCCTGATCCCATTGTTCTTGCCGTCGTCACCAAGGTAGGAACCCCACGGCCAGACGGCAATCACCACGTCAACAGGAGCCTCTAGCGGGTTGAGACCCATCACTCCATAACCACGCGTTGCAAGCGGGCGGATGTAGCAGTGCTTGAGGCCGTTGCGAGCGATCAGCTCGAGCGTGGCCGCCCGAAGCTCTTCAACCGAGTACGGAATCTCCATGTGGAACAGGCGCGCTGACTGATGAAGTCGCTCGAGATGCTCACGATGTCGGAATACAGCCGTGCCAAGCTCACCTTCGTAGGCGCGGATCCCTTCAAATACACCAGTCCCGTAGTGAAGCCCGTGAGTGAGTACGTGCACCTTAGCTTCATGCCATGGCACAAACTCCCCGTTCATCCAGATGAGTTCAGCTTCTTCCATTGGTCTGCCTAGTTGATCCTGTCGAGAATGGCTTTGGTGACTTCAGCAGTTGTAGCGTTGCCACCGAGGTCAGCAGTACGGAGGCCCGAGTCAAGCACTGACTCGACTGCAGATTCTACTGCCGCTGCCTCATCTGGCATTTCGAGACCGTGACGTAGCATCATGGCCGCCGAGAGCAGCATCGCCAACGGATTTGCAATTCCCTGACCGGCAATATCGGGAGCAGAGCCATGTACTGGCTCGAAGAGACCTGGCTTGCCGTCGTCACCGAGCGAGGCGCTCGGCAGAAGGCCAATTGAGCCGGTCAACATTGCAGCCTCATCACTCAGGATGTCGCCAAACAGATTCTCCGAGAGGATCACGTCAAAATCGGAAGGCCTTGAGACAAGCTGCATCGCAGCGTTGTCCACTAGGAGGTGGTCCAAGACGACCTGAGGGAATTCAGCTTGGTGAACGTTTGTGACGGTCTCGCGCCAGAGGCGCGATGTCTCAAGAACGTTTGCCTTGTCAACACTCGTGACACCTGTGCGAGCGGACCTGAAGGCAACTCGGGCGATTCGCTCCACCTCGGGAACGGAGTACTCGCAAGTGTCAAAGGCAAAATCGCCATCTCGCCCACGCTTGCCGAAGTAGATACCACCTGTGAGCTCCCGAACTACAAGCAAGTCAGTGCCAGCAATCACCTCAGGCTTCAGCGCACTCGCCTCTGCAAGTGCGGGAACCGGCTTGACTGGGCGCAGGTTGGCGTAGAGACCCATTCCTTCCCTTAGGCCCAAGAGTCCTTGTTCAGGGCGAGGGTCGTCAGGATTAGTTGTGTCCCACTTGGGTCCGCCGACTGCCCCGAGCAGCACAGCATCAGAGTTGTTGCAAGCAGCGAGAACTTCGTCCGTCAGTGCGACACCGTGCTCGTCAATCGAGCAGCCACCCATCAGTTGCTGATCGAAGCTGAAATCTCCAAGTTGATTCAGGACTTCAACAGCCGACGCTGCGATCTCTGGCCCGATGCCATCACCGGGAAGCAGAACTACTTGCTTGCCACTCAAAGCTGCGTCGTCGGCACGAGCTTCGTCTCGCGCTCCTGTTCGTACTTTGAAATTGCATCCACATCAGAGAGGGTCACACCAATGTCGTCAAGGCCTCCCAGCAGCCGCAAACGGATCTCCGGGTCGATGTCGAATGATTCAACGCGTCCGCCAAACCGAACCTCTTGCTTTTCCAGGTCAACTTCGGCCTCGCTCGCCTGCATCAGAGCCTTGACTGCCTCTTCAGGAAGTACAACTGGAAGCAGACCGATCTTGGTGCAGTTTGAGTAGAAGATGTCGGCAAAGCTGGAAGCGACAATGGCCCTGAACCCGTAGTCCTCCAGCCCCCAGGGAGCATGCTCACGCGACGATCCGCAGCCGAAGTTACGTCCGGTTGCGAGGATCGGGTTGACGGGGAGATCCCAGCCGTCCTCCTTGGCCCAGTCGTAGAAGAGAAACTCTCCGAAGCCAGTCCGTTCGATCCGCTTCAGGAACTGCTTAGGCATGATCTGATCGGTGTCAACGTCGTTGCGGTCGAGGACCGAAACGCCACCCTTGATGACGCTAATGGCTTCCATCATCCCTCCCAATTTCGGATGTCAACAAAGTGACCTTCGATGGCTGCAGCTGCGGCCATCTGTGGCGACACCAGGTGCGTGCGTCCGCCTCGCCCCTGACGGCCCTCGAAGTTGCGGTTTGAAGTGGAAGCGCAACGTTCACCCGGATCAAGCGTGTCCGGGTTCATGCCAAGGCACATCGAGCAACCTGCTCCGCGCCAGTCAAAGCCGGCCTCAATGAAGATCTTGTCGAGACCTTCGGCTTCAGCCTCTGCTTTGACCAAATTCGACCCTGGTACAACCATTGCGTTTACCGTTGAAGCAACCTTCCGGCCCTTGACGACCTCTGCAGCTGCGCGAAGGTCACCGATCCGAGAGTTAGTGCACGAGCCGATGAACCCTCGGTCGAGCGCGATCTCCTCAATCGGCGTACCCGCTTCAAGGCCCATGTACTCAAGAGCGCGTTCATCGCCCTCATCCTGCGGTGACGGAACTGGGTCGGTCACAGCAGCGACCATGCTTGGAGTGGTTCCCCATGTCACCTGCGGTGAAAGAGCTGAAACATCAACTGTGATCTCCTTGTCGAAATGAGCACCCTCGTCGGTGTGGAGCGTCTTCCAGTCCGCGATCGCAGCCTCTAGATCCTCGGGATTGCCTGGACGAGCCTCCTTGAACCAATCGAAGGTGGTCTCGTCGGGCGCGATCATTCCAGCGCGACCGCCGCCCTCAATCGTCATGTTGCAGATGGTCATGCGGCCTTCCATTGACAGTTCTTCAATCGCTGGGCCTGCGAACTCAACTACGTAACCTGTCGCCCCATCCACGCCCATTTGGCCGATTGTGCCGAGGATCATGTCCTTGGCGGTAACACCAAAGCCACGCTCGCCGACATAGTTGATCCTCATGCTCTTGGGCTTGCCCTGAGTGAGCGTTTGAGAGGCGAGAACATGCTCGACCTCGCTGGTTCCAATGCCGAACGCAAGAGCGCCGAAGGCACCGTGCGTGGCAGTGTGGCTATCGCCGCAAACAATCGTCATTCCCGGCTGAGTAACACCGAGTTCCGGCCCAATCACGTGGACAATGCCCTGCCGCTCAGAACCAATTGAGTACACGGGGACACCGAACTCTGCGCAGTTGGCCTCAAGCGCTTCAACCTGCTGACGAGAGAGAGCATCCTTGATCATCGAAAGTGCTGTTGCACCGTCGGTAGGAACATTGTGATCCGCGGTGGCCAGTGTCCTGTCTGGACGGCGAACGGTCCGGCCAGCGAGGCGAAGTCCCTCAAAGGCTTGCGGGCTTGTCACCTCGTGAACGAGGTGCAGGTCAATCCAGATCAACCCTGGTGCTACTTCGTGGCGCTCCCAGATCTTGTCGAACAGCGACTTTGGACTGCTCATGGTGCTCCCTTCACTTCGGCGGTTACGGGGGATTGGGCCCTACGCACAGCGTTGCTCAACGCGCGTACATATGCCCGGGCTGCGGCCTCGACCACGTCGGTGGAGACTGCCTGCCCTGCGCCGGTGGCGCCGTCCAACTCAATCACAACGGAGGTTTCACCGAGGGCATCCTCACCAGCGGTGACAGCATCAACGCGAA
>CAZZKI010000177.1:0-3638 GCA_964654785.1 uncultured Solirubrobacteraceae bacterium | reverse complement strand
TCTTTAACAACCCGAGGGCCCAGTGGGGAATCTTCCAAGAGTGGTTCTTCAATTCGAGAATCACTGACGGTGTACTCGTAACGATTGAACTGACAGTGGTGTCAATGGCTGTCGGCTTGCTATTGGGGATCATCCTCGCGGTGATGCGGCAATCGCCGAATCCAGTCCTCAAGAGCATTTCGTGGTTCTACATCTGGCTGTTTCGAGGAACGCCGCTGCTCGTTCAGCTGATCTTTTGGTTCAACATCGCGGCGCTGTACCCGAGTATCCGATTCGGTGTTCCATTCGGTGGCCCGGCTCTTATTGAGGGCAACGCCAACACCGTGATCACCGCAATGGTTGCTGCCTATCTGGGGCTCAGCCTCAATGAAGGCGCCTACATGGCTGAGATCGTCAGAGCCGGCCTTCTATCAGTAGATGAAGGGCAGAATGAGGCAGCTGAGGCTCTCGGCCTGTCCCGCATGCAGACGATGCGTTACGTCGTTCTGCCGCAGGCAATGAAGGTCATCGTTCCGCCTACTGGAAACGAGACAATCAACATGCTCAAGACGACATCGCTCGTCTTCGTACTTGGCAACGTCCACGACCTTCTAACTTCCGCGCAGCTGATCTACGCTGCCAACTACAAGGTCATTCCGCTCCTTCTTGTGGCCAGCGTTTGGTACTTGATCCTCACGTCAATCCTGTATGTGGGGCAGTTCTACCTTGAGCGGCGATTCGGCAGGGGTGGCTCTCGCGACCTTCCCCCGACCCCAATCCAGCGACTTGTTGGCGCATGGAACAAGCGCGTTCCTGCGCGTGGGGGTGCACAGTGAACCTCCCGCCTCTGCAAGCAAGAGTTCCAATGGTGAAAGCTGAAGGAGTTCACAAGCGGTTTGGGGCGCTTGAGGTACTCAAGGGAATTGACCTCGAGGTAATGCCTGGAGAAGTGATGTGCATCCTCGGCCCATCAGGTTCGGGGAAGTCCACCTTCCTGCGCTGCATCAACCACCTTGAGGAGATCAACTCTGGACTGCTTTCGGTTGATGGCGACTTGGTCGGCTACCGAATGAAGGGTGATGTCCTGCACGCCCTTCCAGAGAACGAGATCGCGAAGGCGCGAGAGTCAATCGGCATGGTCTTCCAGCGCTTCAACCTTTTCCCGCACATGACGGCAGCGGAAAATGTTGCCCTTGCGCCGACCAAGGTAAAGGGCACTGACAAGACGGAAGCTCGAGCTAACGCTGCGCGACTGCTCACCCAGGTTGGGCTTGGAGACCGTGGGGACTCATACCCGGCTCAGCTCTCAGGCGGACAGCAGCAGAGGGTCGCCATTGCTCGGGCACTGGCGATGGATCCCAAACTGATGTTGTTTGACGAGCCAACATCGGCGCTTGATCCTGAACTTGTGGGCGAGGTCCTCAATGTGATGCGGGACCTGGCAGCTCAGGGCATGACGATGGTCGTTGTGACCCATGAAATTGGCTTCGCCAAGGCTGTCGCTGACACTGTCGTCTTCATGGACGAGGGAGTAGTCGTGGAGGCCGGCCCGCCATCCAAAGTTCTTGAAAACCCACAAAACGAGCGCACCAAGACATTCCTTCGTCAGGTCTCCTGACCCGACTACCTCGGTTTGCCCGTAACCTCGTAGAAGCAATGCCACAGAGACTCAAACCACTCTTCGACCGGGTAGTGATCAAGGAGCTTGAGCCTGACCGCGTGCGTAGGTCGGGGTTGCTGATCCCGCCCGGTACGCATGAGCCTCCGCCGCAGCACGGCATCGTCCTAGCAGTTGGCCCAGGCACCGATTGGTGGGAGTCAGCAGGAGTCGCAATGCCAGTCAAGGTCGGGGACCATGTCGTTTTCCCAGCAAGTGCTGGCGTGTGGATTGAAGTAGACGAAGAGCGACTGCTCGTCGCTCGCGTTACAGAGATGCTTGGCGTCCTTGAGGAAGTAGGCGAGTGCCCGGCATGTGCTGACAGAAACCTTGAGGAAGGTGAAATCTGCTCCGAATGTGGGCGGATCGCCGACTCAAAGCCGATCAGCTAGACGCATTTCCTCGCAAATAGCGGGGTGGTTGTGAGTGACCCCCTTGTGCTGCTCTCCAGCATCTGTATCTTGAGGAGTGCAGCGCGGATCGGACCGCGTAAGAGCAAGGTCAGGGATGTAAGACCGTGCCACCAAGCCCCCGGGGGCAGCCGCAAGGCAAGAACCGGAAAGGATGGTTCCCGACAACGGTCCGGACCGCGTTGCCTCGTTGTATGGGCAGGACACTAGAGTTTTCACCGTGGCTACCAACGAACAACACGCCGAGCGGATCCAAGCCCTTGCGGACCTGACGGTCGGGTTCGCAGCGAATGTTCAGCCAGGGCAAGTGCTGGCAATCGGGGCTGAGCTTGGTAAGGAAGCATTCGTCCGAGCCCTCGCCGAGGCTGGTTATCGCGCGGGAGCAAAGTTCGTGGACGTGGCTTGGTTTGACCCGCATGTCAAGCATTCGCGGATCAAGCACGCCGACCCTGAGTCTCTCGGCTGGGTGCCGGACTGGTATGGGCAGCGTTCACTTGCGCTTGGTGACCTGATGGCAGCGCGGATCGGAATTACTGGCCCGGTTGAACCTCACCTGTTTGACGACCTGGACCCAGCACTTGTAGGAAGGGATCAGCTGCCCTTCGTCGCGGAAAACGGCAAGGTCGTTTCCGACAGGACGACCAACTGGACAGCTGTCCCATGCCCAACTCCCGGTTGGGCAGAGCTCTGTTTCCCAGACTTGGATCCAGAGGAAGCACTCAACAAACTTTGGGATGAGATCTCACACGTCTGCAGACTTGACGAACCCGATCCGGGTGCCGCCTGGGCGGAACGGATGGACCTCCTCGATTCCGTAGGCGAACGCCTTCGAGCCCTCCAGCCGACCGCCCTTCGGCTTCGTGGCCCAGGTACTGATCTTGAGGTTGGCCTACTTCCGACATCAAAGTGGATCAACGCAAGGTTCCAACGTAAGGACGGGTTGGTCCACATGGCAAACATGCCATCCGAGGAAATCTTCACGACACCAGATCCAGAGCGAGTCAGTGGAGTTGTTACAGCCACCAAGCCGCTGGTCGCAGCCGGCACAGTCATTGAAGGATTGAAAGTTGAATTCGAAAGCGGACGCGCAGTAAAGATTGAGGCCGCCCAAGGTGGGGAGGCCCTCCACTCAATTTCACAACGCGACGATGGGGCAAACCGCCTCGGAGAGATCGCTCTGGTTGACGGGGGAGGCCGCATTGGCCCACTCGGCCATCCCTTCTACGACACGCTTCTTGACGAAAACGCAGCCAGTCACATCGCAATCGGAAGCGCCTACCTCTTCGCAATTGACGAGAGTGACCAGAGCAGAGCTAACCGCTCGGCTGTCCATGTTGACTTCATGATTGGCAGTGAAGAGGTTGAAACCAGCGCTGTTCTGGGGGACGGATCCGAGGTAATCGTCCTCAAGGGCGGCGAGTGGCAGATCTAGCTGCGCCGCACGTCTAGCGCTCCGACACTCTGGAGACCGCTTGACCTCGCTAGGCTTTCAACGAATTGGAGAGGTGCCTGAGCGGCTGAAAGGGCACGATTGGAAATCGTGTAACGGGGGTTGACCTCGTTCGAGGGTTCGAATCCCTCTCTCTCCGCTC
>CAZZKI010000176.1:0-3650 GCA_964654785.1 uncultured Solirubrobacteraceae bacterium | reverse complement strand
TTTTGGCTGCTGCGGCAGTATCGGGAACAAAGTCAATCTTCCACTCAAGGTAGACGCGGGCTGGTGCCGGGAAGAGGTTGTGAATCATGTGGTTAACAGCAACGAAGCCGCTGCCGTCGTTGCGCCAGCCAAAGCCCTTGGGCATTTGGAGAATCGTCTTTTCCTCGCCTGATGCCCAACGCATGTCGCCGTCCGCGGTGAACCAAACGCCATGGTGCAGGTGGAGAACATCAACTGCTGGCACGCCGCTCTTGCCCAGTTTCTTGTCGGTGTAGAGAAGGTTTGGGTCGAAGCGGGTGATGTAACCGGGCTCCTTCGGGAGGAGGAGTGAAGGGCCAGTGCTGATGGTGTTCTGCCCGGGCTTGATCGTGATTGGCCCGTAGCAGTAGGTGTAGGACTTCATGCCCGTGTAAGTGACGTGGGCAATCTCCTTTGGCTTGGTTGGAGGCGAATAGCAGGGGCTGTCAGCAGCTGAAGCTGAACCCACCACCGCCAAGCTGAACACTGCCACCAGTGCGGCCATTGCGGAACGCAGTAATGCCTTCCTTCCCCTCATACCTCTCTCCATGCCCCGGAGCGTACAGGGCCGGCTGTCTGAGTGCGCGAGTTGGCGGAGCTTTATGACGCGGCCGCAGCCGCAGCTTCCGCTTCGCCCAGACGGGACTCGATCAGGTCAAGCCCCGCATCCCAGAACCCCGGGTCCTTGAGGTCAAGCCCGCCAATGGCAGCGATCGCCTCAGGTCGCATCGAGCCGCCTGCGCGCAGCATGTCCAAGTACTTGGGAACAAATGGGTCGCCTTCCTTCTGCCACTGAGCAAACACGGACAGTGCGAGCAGCTGGCCGTAGGCATAGGCGTAGACATATCCGGGCGTGCCAATGAAGTGAGGGATGTAGGACCACCACGAGCGATAGCCGTCCGTTACCTGGACCGAATCACCGAACATCTCCTCTTGGCTCTCAGCCCAGAGTTCGCCGAAGCGATCCACTGAGATTTCGCCGACCTCTCGGCGTTCGGTGTGGACGAGCTCTTCAAACCGGTTCATTGCCGTCTGGCGGAACACGGTCGCGATCGCTCCTTCGAGGCTCTCCGCCAGAAGCTGGAGGCGCTGCGCTGGGTCGTCTTCGGCTGCTAGCAGCTTGGAGAAGACGAGCTCCTCGCCGAACACTGATGCAGTCTCAGCGACAGTCAGCGGCGTGCTCATCTCGAGAATGCCGCGGTTTGCAGCAAGCGTGCCGTGGACTCCGTGCCCGAGTTCGTGGGCAAGGGTAAGGACATCGCGCCGACGGGCGGTCCAGTTGAGCATCACGTACGGGCCAATGTCCGGCGTGACGGATGCGCAGAATGCGCCGCCGCGCTTGCCCGGGCGCACAGGCGCGTCAATCCTGTTCTCATCTAGGAAGGCGCGGGAAGCGGCGCCGAGCTCAGGTGAGAACTCCTCGTAGGCACCGAAGACGATGTCGCAGCCTTCCTGCCAGCTGAACTCGGGGTCCTCGCCGCCAAGTGCTGCAGCTCGGTCGTAGTCAGCGAGCTGGTCAACGCCAATCAGCTGTGCCTTCAGCTTGTACCAACGCTGCGGGATTTCGTAGCGGTTGCGAACTGCTGAGACGAGAGCCTGAACTGACTCGTCTGAGGCCTCGTTGGCCATGTTGCGGCTGCTGAGCCAAGTTGGCCGGTTTCGCAGGCGGTCATCGGTTGCCTTGTCAGCGAGGAGTGTGTTGAAGAGGTAGGCGCGCGTTCGAAGGCCAGGCTCAAGCGCCGCGGTTACGGATTCGGCTACTGCCTTACGCTCGTCGCGGTCGTTACTCGCAAGGCGTGAGAGGGCGGCGTCAAGCGGCTGAGCATCCTCATCACCAACCTGCACCTCAATCGCGCTTACAAGTTCGCTGAACAGGCGTGACCAAGCAGCCTTGCCGGTAACGCTCTTCTCGGCGAGGATCTTCTCCTCGGGTTCGCTCAGGAGGTGAGGGCGCTGGTCACGCAGGGTCTCAAGCCAGTGGCGAGCCTTGTCAAGTCCGTCCCCGCTGGCGAGCGCCTCAGCACGGGCATCATCGAGCGCCGCCCATTCAAGTTCAAGGAAGAGGAGCTTGGTGCCAATGGCCGTCGCGCGCTCCTGCATCAGGGCCATTAGGGCCCCGCGTTCAGGGTCGGCTGTGTCAGTTGAGAAGCCGAGCGCGGCGAATGCATGCGCGCGGTTGACAAGTTCTCCGATTGTGGCCGACTGGGAGATCCACTCTGCGAACTCCTCGGGCGTGCAGTCAACGAGTCGGCCGCGGGCTGCTGACGCGAGCGAGTCGGCGAGTTGGTCGGCCTGGTCAAGGAGTGCCTTCGCCCCTTCGGCCCCTTTGCCGTCAACGAGTGGTTCGAGGTCCCATGCGACGGATTCAGCCCCGCCCGGCTCTGCAGTAGTGGACATGGGCCTCAGGCTAGCCCAACCGGAGCTGGGTGTCGCGCCCGATCCGGGCCAGCTAGCCGATTAGGCCGCCGGTCAGCGTCTTCAAGCTGATCGGTGCGTGGCCATGCTTGGCCTCGTAGTCGGCGGCAGCTTGCGAGCCAGGATCCAAGGCGAGGACAAGCTCCTCGCGCGTTGCCCCGTCAGCGCAAGCGGCCTTGTCAAGCCCGCGAAGGATGCCGTCTTGGAATACCCCGAAGAGGCCACCAGCGTTAGGCAGGTCCCGCTTCTTGCACGGGTCTTGGATAGGAACTGAGGCTGGCCTGAACGCGAAGAAGACTGCGAGGTAGACACCGAACACTGCAGCGCCGGCAAGGGCAGCGGGCAAAGCCTTCCTGCGGGCAGCGCCGAGAGTTGCAGCGTCAGCAAGTAGCAGCGCGCCGATCAGCGCCATGACACCGGCAACCAGGTAGGCCCAACGGAAGGCGCCGTTCATGGCCCTCACGATCGCAGCGTCAGCCTCATCGGTGAACTTGCCGAAGGCAGCCCTGTCTGACCCCTTCAACTTGTTTCCCTTGGCTACCAATACGCCGTGAATCTCACCGCGCGGTGAGGTTGAGTCGGCCTTGCCTTGGAGGGAGGAGAGAGTTGACAGCTTGGTTGTCGGCGCGACCTCTGAATCAAGCAAAGCTGCGACCGCCTGCTGCTCAGCCTTGGTCACGCTTGGCCCAAGGTTGTTGTTGACCAGCCAAGCGATTGCAACCAACGCGACCACGATGCCAAGGTGCCTCGCAGTCAGCAGCCTGGCGGAGTCGGCAGCTGACTTCTCCGGCAGGAGCTCACCAGTCAATGCTGGCAGCGAAAGGCCCATGCCGACGCCGGCGATCACCTGAGCCGGAACCGTCCAAAGGACGCTTGCACCGAAGTTGAAGCCAAGGCAGAGGGTGCCGATGCCGACCATCAGGCAGCCGACCGCAGCTCGTGGCCCCGGCGCAATCTTCGTCCAGTACGAGGTGGCAATTGCGGAGGCGGGCAGGACTGAGACAGCAAGCGCCGCGACGATCGGACTCACACTCCAACCAGCTACAAGCTGAAGAACGAGAGTGAAGAGAACTGCGGTGAGGCCACCAGCGAGCAATGCCAGCGCAACCAGCGGCTTCCACTTAAACGGGCTTGAGTGATGAGTTGGAAGCGGTATTGACGTTGCCATGCAGCCAGCTGCGCCAATTGCGCCGATTGGCAGCTGGACCCAGAAGATC
>CAZZKI010000175.1:0-3686 GCA_964654785.1 uncultured Solirubrobacteraceae bacterium | reverse complement strand
CTCCCGACCAGATGCCAAGCGCAAGGCCGCGCTTGTCGCCTGGGAATGCCTCGGCAAGAAGGGTCAATGTGAGAGGGGTAACGATCGCTGCGCCAAAGCCCTGCAGTGCGCGGGCAGAGACGAGGAAGTTGATGTCTGGTGCGAGGGCAGCTGCAAGGCTCGACGCCGTGAACAGGGCAAGGCCGAGCTGGAACATTCGCTTGCGCCCGAACCTGTCGCCGAGCGCTGCAGCCGGCATCAGCAAGACGGCGTAGGCCAGCGTGTAGGCGTTGACAGTCCACTCAAGTGACTCAAGGCCGCCGCCAAGGTCCTCGCGAATGCTCGGAAGAGCAACGCCAACCACGAGGTTGTCGAGGGTGACCATGAAAAGTGCGATTGAAACAAGAGCGAGCGTCCAGCCAGGATGGATGCCTGTGTGTGCGTGCAGCTCCTCTTCAGCGTGGGCGATTTCTTGAGGGGAAGGCGTGGGAGTAGTCATTGGTTGTCGATCCTACGAGAAGGGGCGGCCTTGCGGCCGCCCCTTCAAGGACTCCCCGTGATCGAGTAGATCTACGCGATGGTCGTCGAGTTCGCTGCGACTGTGTACTTCTTCGACGAGGCAAGGGTTGTTGACTTTGCCTTAACAGTCTGGAGCTTCTTGAACGTAGCGGTGAACTGCGTCGCGGATGCGCTCGCGAGAACGTAACCGTGATGCAGCTGGTCGAACTCTTTGAGGTGTGGGTTGCGTGAGAGGTAGTCCGACTCACGTGAGCCAACAGGCAACGTCACATTGCTTGGCGTGCCGAACCCTGGTGTGCCCAGAAGTGCCGCTATCTCAGCGGTTGACAGCTGGGTGACCGATCCAGCAGCGAACTCCGTTGCGACTGGCGTGTCAGAGGAATCCTTGACTTGGCCTGCAAAGAACGTGTGGTAATCGCCCGTTGCAAACACGACGTTCTTGATCCCACCGTTCTTAATTGCGCCGAGCAGTTGTTCGCGCTCAAGTGGGTAAGCGGTCCAGTCGTCAGCCGACTCAATGTTTCCGTTGGCCTGCCTGAGCGGCATTGCCACAACCTCGTTCGCGAGGACCTTCCACTTGGAGGTGGAAGAGGCAAGACCACCAGTGAGGAAGCTCATCTGCTCCTGACCAAGGAAGGCACGGTTTGTGTTGAGATTCGTGCATGTAGCCGGATCAATTTCCTTGTCGGCAGGATTGAAGCCACAAGGCTGAGCGTCACGGTACTGGCGCTCGTCGAGCACGAACAACTCAAGGTTCTTGCCGAACTTGGCCTTGTGGTAGAGCTTGTAGCCGCCCGATGACTGCGGGAAGGTCGGCATATTGTCGAACCAAGCTTGGTATCCGGCGAGCTTGCGTGCATCAGACCAGCCGGTGTAAAGCGGTGGGTTGCTGCGCTTTGAGTCGCCACCACCACCGGAATTGGTGATGTCAGCGCCCGCATAGTTGTTCATGACCTCGTGGTCGTCCCAAGTCGAGATCATCGCGTGGTTGGCTGCCATGGCCTGCAAGTCGGCGTCCTTGCGGTAGCCCTGGTACCGGTTGCAGTACTCGTCGTATGTGACAGGACCGCTCAGTGCCGTGCGTCCGAAGAAGCCACCAGGCCGGACCATTCCCTTGGTCGCGTCAAAGAACGCTGTTTCGTAGATGAAGTCACCAAGGTTTATGACGAAGTCAACGTCGTCCTTTGCCATCAACGCGTGAGCGTTGAAGTAGCCGGCGGTGTAGTCCTGGCAGGTGAAGTAAGCGAAGTTGACAGTCTGGGTTGAGTCAGCTGGGAGGGCAGTACGGAACCGACCCACGGTGCTGTTCTTCGTCTTGGTTGCGAATCGGTAGTAGTACTGAGTGTGCGCTTTGAGACCTTCAATACGGGTCTTCACAACGAACTGCTTCGTTGGGTCTGCAGGAACAAGCGAGCTCTTGACGACCTTCTTGAACTTGCTGTCTGTTGCGATCTCCAAGAGGACTGAGCCATTGCCCGTAACGCCGAAGAGGCGTGTCCAGAGAGTGATCCCTGTTGGCGTGGGGTCGCCAGATGCGATGCCGTCAGGGAACGTGCCGCCTGAGTAGGTCGGCGTGAGTCGACCTTGCAACTTGAATGCAAGTGCGTCGGGAACCATCACTGCGATACCGGTTACTCCAGCTGCTGCGCTGACGAACCCACGACGTGAAATCTGAGCGGCCATTCTTCCTCCTGATTTGTCGGACTCTTCCCAGCGGGGGAACTGGTGAAAGCCCGGTTAAGTTTCTCTCCTATCTACAACGCTAGTGGAGTAGTGGAAGTTGCGCAAGGACGAGGTGAATTATCGAAGCGAAACCACTTCGACTCGGTCGGAGCACTCGACGCCGCCCAGTGAGCCAATCAGGAACTGTCCGGGGCTATTTGGAAGCGGTCCAACTGAGTGAGCGAAGCCCGTCCGCAGAGTCTCTGCGCCGCAGGAGACATCGGGAATCACGACTCTGGCGTCTGGAGCTTCAAGGCCGCCAGCGTCAAGGGGACCGATTCCTGTGGGTCCTACAGCCCGCCCCGTTACAAGAATCAGGCTTTGCGGCTTGCTCGCGCCAGGAGTGCTGAGCAGCTCCCGAATCAGGAGGTCGGCCTTGCCGTCGCCGTTGGCGTCCCCAGCTGGGCCGATTCCTTCAAACATTCGGGTCAAGCCGCCACCGGGGGCTGTGGCCTTGACGACAAATCCACGGCTCCCCGGAGCTGAAGCATTGACAGTCGCTGTTGACGCGGACCCAAGAATGACTGCGGCGCGGCCGCCACCTGCGGTGCCAAGCCCGCCATAGTCGCTGATAGTCGCAATGTCGTCTTTACCGTCTCCATTGGCGTCACCAAGCGCAGCGAATATCGGAGCCCAAGACCCTGAGCCCGCATAACCGGAGACTCGGTAGCCGCTGGAACCAATCGTCGGTAACCAGACAGTCTTCAGTTGGGTGGGAGTGAAGAGGACGTACCCCGCGCTAACCGGGTACTTCGAGCCAGGAAGGTTGATGTGGGGCGCGCCCACTGCAAGGTCTGGGCGACCGTCGCCGTTGGCATCGCCAGCTGAACTAACAGTTGGAATCGCCGGCGTTGGGAAGCCAACGAGTTTGAGCCCACGGCTTGAACTCAACTTCTGAAGGTCAACAGTCGAGCTGGTCCGGGAGCCCTTGACGAGGTAGATGGCAGTTGAGTAGTTGAGGCCATTCTTCTTCCAGTACCCGCCGACGATCGCGATGTCGCTCAAGCCGTCACGGTTTAAGTCGGCACCTGTTGCATTTCCCGTGCCAGTTCCGTAGGCGGAGTCACTGATGCCTTTGATCTCGAAGCCATAACCCGAGGGTGGGGCACTGAGGTCAATGGTGCCCCCAGTTGCCCTGCCGTAGATGACGAAGGCAGAGCCAGGAGTTTTGTACCCGGCAACGCCCTTCCGCGGTGCTGTGGCGAGAAGGTCGCTACGGCCGTCTCCGTTCACGTCACCAACATCCACCACATCAGCGCCAATCCGGAAACGGGCCCCGCCAATTACGTGGAGGCTGCCGCTGACCTGAGCGAGTTGAACGACCCCGCGAGCGCTAGCCGGCAACACCCAAAGCTCGCCAGCGTCAGGACGGCCAAGGACTGGGACGAACGGGTGGGCGATAGCCAGAGCTGGCCCAGCCTCGCTCCCGAAGAAGCTCGTAAGGCCAGCAGCCTCAGTTGCGAAAT
>CAZZKI010000174.1:0-3687 GCA_964654785.1 uncultured Solirubrobacteraceae bacterium | reverse complement strand
AGCTCCTCAGCGGCGCTCTCATCCTTATCGGCCGCTGCGCCCTCCTTGAGCCTCTGCAGAACCTTCTGGACGACAACACTGGCTTGGACCTTCCCCTCGCCGATTGCTCGGTAGAGCTCGTCAGCCCGCCTAAAGCCCACCTCACGAGTGAGCTCGGCAAGAAGGGATGAACCAACGATTCGTTGCGCAGGCAACCCCTCGCGCTTGAGCGCCTCGTTAAGAGCCTCCCGACCGGTCTGTTCAGCGTCCTTACGCTCGGCGCTTCTAAACCATGCCTTGATCTTGCTTCGAGCTCTGGGGGTGCGCACGAGAGTTAGCCAGTCGCGAGACGGGCCCCGTTCGCGACTCGAAGTGAGGACCTCGACAATGTCACCGCTGGTCAACTGGTAACTAAGCGGGACGATGCGTCCGTTCACCTTTGCGCCGACGCACCTGTGCCCCACGTCGGTGTGAACGTCATAGGCAAAGTCCAACGGAGTTGCACCGGCAGCCAAGGATTTGACCTCGCCCCGCGGAGTGAAAACAAAAACCTCGTCCTCAAACAGTTCTCCCTTGAGGGAGGAGAGAAAATCTGTCGAGTCCTTTGACTCGCCTTCACTGGCGGCAACATCTCCCAGCCACGCGAGGTTCTCACCTTTGAAATCGCCTTGCTTGTACCGCCAATGGGCAGCAACTCCAAACTCAGCAGTCTCGTGCATTTCCAGAGTCCGAATCTGAATTTCAAGCGGGCGGCCTTCCGGGCCGATCACAGTTGTGTGAAGCGACTGATAGCGGTTCAATTTAGGCATCGCCACGTAGTCCTTGAAGCGCCCCGGGAGCGGCTTCCAAAGCGCGTGAACAGCACCAACCACCGAGTAGCAATCTTTCACTGAGTCGACGACAACGCGCATGGCTGTCAGGTCGTAGATCTCATTGAATTCGCGAGCCTTGGTCGACATCTTCTGGTAGATCGAGTAGAAGTGCTTTGCCCGACCTGAGATCTCGGCCTCAACACCTAAGGCCTCTAGCTCACGTCCGAGAATCCGACCGGCCTCCTCCACATAAGCCTCACGCTCGACCCTCTGCTGGCTCACGAGTTCCTTGATCTCCTGGTACTTGCGCGGGTGAAGCGTGGCGAAGGCAAGGTCCTCTAGTTCCAGCTTGACAGCGTGGATACCGAGCCTGTGCGCGATCGGCGCATAGATGTCTAGGCTCTCCTTGGCTTTATAGACCTGCTTGTGTTTAGGCAGCGAACCGACCGTTCTCATGTTGTGCAGCCGGTCTGCAAGCTTGATCAGAATGACTCGAATATCCCGAGTCATTGCCACGATCATCTTGCGGTAGTTCTCTGCCTGCTGCTCATCCCGTGACTGAAAGCTCAACTCAGTGAGCTTTGTTACACCGTCGACGATCTCGGCTACGTCGTCCCCGAAACGGTTTCGGATGTCGTCGAGGGTTACATCTGTGTCCTCAACTGTGTCGTGGAGAAGCGCTGCCTGAATCGCAGTCGCATCGAGTCCAAATCCTGCGCAGATCTCGGTGACGGCGACTGGATGGTCGATGAACGGTTCGCCTGAGAGTCGAGTCTGACCGGAATGCGCAGCTGTCGCGAACTCAAGAGCGCTTCTGACCGTCTCTTCGTAATCGGAGCGCTTCGCGACATCGTCGCGCGTTGCAGCGACGATTCGAGCCAGAGGATCTGCCCCTGCCACGCTGCCATTTGAGGTCAGCCGTGCGGAATCAGACTCTGGAGGAATGTTCGTCCCTCCTCGAGCCGCTTATTGACCCGACGCCACGAAACCGACGTGTCCAATTCTCCTCGCACATCTCCAATGGTGACCTCGAGTGTCTCCGGATTGAGCTCAACGACTCCGATTTCGCGAAGTACGGCAAGCATCCAGCCGACTGCGACCGCGGACCGTGGATGCCTCCCCGGGCCTCTGAGAACTTGGAGCCGTTCATCGCGACTATCAAGCGACTTGGCAGCGCGAAGGTCCTTGAAGAAGGGACGCAGCTGAAGCTCGATGTTCGTGTCGTTCTCATGGACCTTAAGAGCAAAGCGTACCTCCGCGGATGTCCAAGCCCGGTGAAGCCAGCCTTCTCCCGCAGATCGAGCGAGATCCAGCAGCGACGGTCGTGTTGGCGGATCGAGGAGAACAATCTCCTCAAAGTGAGCGCCAATACCGGAATCCTGTTCAAAAGTCGACCAGTCGCAGATCGAGAATCCGCCACCAACTCGTTGAAGCCCGGGAAGTCGGCGCGGCACATCCGCGACGACTGCGAGAACAGTTTGTCCGCTTGCCGCAAGCCGAGCTAGCGTCGCGGGGCCTGAGCGATGCGCACTGCATTCGCGCCGGCCGTAGCCGGCCAGCTTATGGCTGCCTGTGTCCGGATCGGCTGATGCATCGCGCAGGGCCCGTTCGAGCCAAACTCCTTCTCCAGCTACGAGCTCGATAGGGCGCTCGATCGCCGGAGCCGCTCGAACGACTCGGAACCTAGGCTCCTCGTTTCCTTTCCACCTGTTGACCTCAAGCACACCAACCACATCAGCGGCCTGGCTCCACTGAACTGCGAGCCGCTCTCGAGCATTGAAAGCAACGGCAGAGGCCGAACTCTCTCCAACCACGATGGAAAAGCGTGCGTGCTTGCCATCACCCATCCGGGCCGGGCGCTCAAGGCTGGCCGAACAGACAGCCAGATTGACTTCAGGGTTACCCTCGCCTACTGGCTCAAACACCTCTAGCTCTTCAGCCAACTCCAGCGAGATTTCTGTGGGACTGGTAACAGCATCAACTTTCGCCCTAGGGCGCCGCAGTCCGAGTGGAAGAGTTTCTTCAACTATCTGGACGAATCGCTCGCGGAACTCATCAATACGATCCGCCCGGATCGTCAGTCCTGCAGCGGCTGCATGCCCGCCGTGCCGCTCCAAAAGGTCAGAACAAGCATCTACAGCCGCGGCCACGTCATAGCCAGGAACGCTACGGACCGAGCCAACCCCGACCTCGCCTTCGACAGCGATCGCGACGGTTGGGCGATGCCCAGAACCAGCGAGGGATCCGGCAACAATTCCAACCACGCCCGGGTGCCAGCCGATGCCTGAAACAACCCAAGCCGCATCCTTCGGGGACTCAGCTATCTGCATCTCGGCTGCTATACGCACCTCTTGTTGAATCAGACGTCGCTCGGCGTTGGCAGCTTCAAGCTCATTTGCCAACTGGCTAGCACGCTCTGCCGAATCAGCTGTAAGGAGTTCAAGCGCTGCGCCAGCCGCACGGACCCTTCCGGCTGCATTGATGCGCGGGCCGAGAGCCCAGCCAAGATCGCGTGCCGAGATCCGGCTTCTGTCAACCCCAGCTGAGTCAAGTAGGGCCCCGAGCCCGACATGAGTGGTCGTGCGCATGGCTACAAGCCCCCGCTTGACGATTGTCCGATTGGCTCCGACAAGGGGCATGACATCAGTAACGGTTGCGAGAGCAGCAAGTTCAACCAGTCCAGCATCGGGCAGGTCCTCATCGAGAGCACTCGCGAGGGCCTTAACAACTTCGACTGCGACGGCCGTCGCACACATGGGCAGCGCTGATGGATCGCTGAGCGCCGGGTGAACGAGCACCGCGTCAGGAAGAACGCCGTCAAGCGGAGGCCGGTGGTGATCGATCACAATCACCTGCATGCCCAGTTCGTTGGCTCGCCGGACCTCATCAACAGCTG
>CAZZKI010000173.1:0-3707 GCA_964654785.1 uncultured Solirubrobacteraceae bacterium | reverse complement strand
GAGGAGTTCGCGCAATGCTGATTGACACGTACTACGGCAAGCCGGACACAATTGACTTCCTTGGTAAGCCGCGCACCATTATTCGCACAGCAACTGAGACAACAGTTGGCCGCCAGACCTACCTCTGCCATGTCAGCTGTGAGAGCGGTGCCACTCCATTGGCAACCGGGCTGAAGGTCATCGCCGACTTCCTTAAGGCCAACCCCCGTGAGGTGATGGTCTTCGTCAACGAGTCTCACATCACGCCAGCTGACTTCATGGCCGCGGTAACGAGCAGCGGGCTCTCCAAGTACATCTATGTGCCGTTTGGATCGACCGTCACCCAGAACGGTTCACCTACTACTTGGCCGACGCTGTCGAAGATGATCTCGGCAGGAAAACGAGTCGTCCTCCTCTCCGAGGGCTCAACCAATGGAATTGCTGGCTACTTCCCGGCGTACTCGGGCATCATGCAAGAGACTCCTTACTCGTTCCTCACGAGCGACCTGCTCACCCAGTCCGGCAACCTCGCCGCCTCATGTGCTGCCAACCGTGGCGGAACCACCGGGTCCCTGTTCCTGATGAACCACTTCATCACCCCGACGGTCACGGCCACCTACGCAGCCGACCTCGTAACGACTGCCGGCCAAGTCAACGGGAAGGCAGAGATCGTCGCTCGCGCCCAGAAGTGCAAGACCCTGCGCGGCAAGATGCCGACATTGATCGCAGTTGACCAAGTTCAACTGGGTGATGTAGTCGGCGCAGCCAAGGCTTTGAACGGCGTCTAACCGGCGCCCGGATCAGCAATCTCGGGCTAACTTCTAGAAGTGATCCGACGACTAGTAACCACTGGGATCATCGCAGCCTGCCTTCTGGCAGCCCCAGCGGCCAACGCTGTTACCCCAGCCAGCCTTTCGATCACTGCCACGCCTGGCCTGACGCCTGCTTTCAGCCAAAGCATCTACGACTACTGGCTGAACTGCCCATCGGGAAGCGTAAGCCTCGCCGTGAACGCTCCGAAGGGGACGACTGTCTCAGTTGCTGGCCGCACCGCGAAGACAGGCTCATTCACTTCCAAGGTCACACTCTCCAATGGCCAAGAGTTCAAGTGGGCTGTCACTAGCGGCACTGGCTCAAAGCGCAAGACCACCACTCATTACGCCCGCTGCACCCCGGCCGACATGCCAATCCCGACGGTCACCGCGACTGGCAGCACCAAGGCGTCTTTCTACTTGCTCAACCCTGGACTCCCGGGCAACACAATCGGCCAGACCTCATACATCATGCTCGTTGACCGCCACGGGGTACCAGTCTGGTGGCGTACGGCTCCCATCGGCCCGTTGAACCCGACCGTTCTTGACAGCACCTCTATCGCCACATTCATTCCAACCTCGCTCAACCCGCTCGGCGACTTTGCTTTTGGCCGGTGGCTGATTTGGAACTTCAACGGGCAGCTCATCAGCCGTCTCAACGCGCCAAACATTGGGATGGATCCACACGAACTTGTGAAGCTCCCCAACGGTCACTTCCTGACTGTCAGCTACGAGCCCATTGCCCCGATTGACCTCTCATCGTTCGGTGGGCCCAGCGCCGCTCTGGGATACCGCTCGCTCATCCGCGAGATTGGGCTGGACGGAACCGTCTACTGGTCTTGGCACGCAAATGACCATGTCTCAGTCGGCGAACTGGCAGCGTGGGTCCAAGGGCTGATTCAGCTAAACAGTCGCGACATCCGGGTTGACGGCTATCCAGCCTTCGACCTCGACCATGTCTCCTCTGTCGAGCCAAATGGCAACAACATCCTTCTGTCCTTCAGGCACCTTGACGGCATCTACCAAATCAGCAAGGCCACCGGCGAAATCCTTTGGAAGATCGGTGGGACTCGGATCCCCGAATCGCTTGACGTGATCGGCGACACGCCTGACGTCATCAATCCCCTTGGCGCCCCACATGACGCCCGGGTATTGCCTGACGGAACCGTTTCCGTGTTGGACGACGGACTCGGCTGGGACCGCAACCCACGCGTTGTGCGCTACCGAATTGACACCGCCGCCCGGACCGCAACTGTCGTGAAGATCTTCAACCTCCCGGGCATTCACGGTTCCAACTGCTGCGGCAGCGCTCGAGTATTGAGCAATGGCAACTGGGTCATCAGCTGGGGAGCAAACCGCGAGGTCACCGAAACTGACTCAAACGGAAACCCGCTCCTTACCCTGCTGCTTCCCGACAACAAGCCCACCTACCGCGCCCAACCAATCACCGACCCGAAGATCACAGCTGCCTACCTCCGCACAGCGATGGACAGGTCCTTGACGGTCAAGTAGTCCCGTCGGTCATCGCGGCCTAGCGGCCGTCCGCCCACGCCGTCAGCCTTTCTAGCGTGGACCCAAGCTCCTACGACTCACTCTCCTCCGGCGAGCGCTCGCGCTACTGGAGTTTTCGCTTCCGAACCTCCGAATGGAGCAAGAACAGCGCACTGGTAATCCCTTGCTCGTACCTGCTTGGGGCGATGATCTTGGCGCTGGTCATGACTCAGACCGAAGGGCGTGGCGATGCCCTTGGAATGAAGGTGGACAACGACACCGCCCGCACACTCCTTTCCTCAGTTGCCGGCGGAATGATTGCCTTTTCGGGCCTTGTCGTCTCAGTTGCGGTGCTGGTCGCTCAGTTTGCAGCTGGTCAATACTCGCCTCGCCTTGTCTCTGGATTCCGCCGCGACCGAGTCTTCAAGCGCGCGCTCGGGCTGTTCGTCGCCCCGGCGGTCTACTCACTCGTCTGCCTTCGCCAAATAGGAATTGATGGCAGCACCACAGCGCCCAGCCTCACCCTCGGAGTTGCGTTTCTTCTGCTGGGCATCGCGATCATCGCGTTCTTCGTTCTAATCGGCCGACTGCTTGACCTCCTCCGACCGCGCAAGCTGGTTGAACGCCTTGTCCGCGAAGGGGCCCACTCAGCAACCGAGGTCTACCCGTTCCGCGAAGGCCACACCACGCCAACGAGGGACCCACACGAGGACGACCCTTCGGAAATGTTCCGATACCGCGGCGAGCCAGCGGTTCTGAGCGCTCTTGACCGCGGCCGCCTCGTCCACATCGCTAAGGCACACAACTCTGTAATTGAGCTGACCGTTGGCGTTGGCGCCTACCTGCCAAAGGCAGCGACGATCTTCAAAGTTCACTCACCATCGGGAGCGTCTTGCATTGACGAGGAGGCGCTTCAAAAGTGCGTGCTTGTAAGCGATGGCCGCACAATCACTCAAGACCCAGCTTTCGCGATGCGCTCCATGGTTGACATTGCCATCCGCGCCCTGTCACCGGCAGTCAATGACCCGACTACTGCAGTTGAGGTGCTCGACGGGCTTGAGACCTTCCTGCTTGCGCTTGCTTGGCGAGACCTGGAACGTGGGCGGATCGCCGACCGCAACGGGAATGTTCGGCTCGTCTTCCCTAACTCTGGTTGGGAAGCGCTTCTTGACCTTGCCTTGAGCGAGATTCGAATCTTCGGTGCAGGCTCCCCTCAGGTCACTAGGCGTATGAGTGCCCTACTTGACGACCTTGACCGCCATGCTCCGGAGTCAAGGAAGGCATCAGTCGCTTTCCACCGTGAACGCTTGAAGGTCGCGGTTGCTGAAGCTGTCACCGGAGCAAGCGAGCAGGCCTACGGCCTTACACCTGACAGGGTCGGGATCGGCACCGTCCCGCCAGCTGTCTCTTAGCCAGTAAACCTCG
>CAZZKI010000172.1:0-3774 GCA_964654785.1 uncultured Solirubrobacteraceae bacterium | reverse complement strand
TACGGCGAGATTGCCGCCGCAGTTCCGGACCTTTCTGACCGTCTCCTCGCAACTCGGCTCAGGGAGCTGGAAGAGAAGGGAATGGTTATTAAGACTCCTTGCAGTGCCCGGCAGTCGAGCAACCTTTACGGCCTCACTGACATGGGCCGAGACCTTGCCCCGGCGATTGAAGCGCTCGGAGTTTGGGCACAGCGCTGGCTCGCCTGTCAGAGCAGCTAAAACACCGATACCCTCGGGGCATGGCTGAGCAAATGCCCCGCACCGCAGAGGAAATTCTCTCCTTCGTGGAGGAGCACCAGGTGCGCTTCATTCGCCTCTGGTTTACCGACCTTGAAGGCCGCCTGAAGTCGTTCTCAGTTGGCCGTCAGGAATTGCGTGATGCGTTCGAAGGCGGAATGGGCTTCGACGGCTCGTCAATCACCGGGTTCAACGCAATCGAAGAGTCGGACATGATCGCTATGCCAGACCCTGAGACATTCGCTTTGCTGCCGTGGAGGCCAAACGAGGACGGCGTTGCGAGGATGTTCTGCGATGTCCTCACGCCGGAACGCCTTCCCTATGAGGGTGACCCGCGCTACATCTTGCGCCGCGCGGTAGAGCGCGCCAAGTCAATGGGATTTGACGAGTTTGCGGTGGGACCCGAGCTTGAGTACTTCTACTTCAAGGACGCCAATGGCACCGAGGTTCTTGACGAGGGCGGCTACTTCGACCTGACAACTCTTGATGCTGCGTCCGACCTTCGCCGTGAGACGGTGCTGGCGCTTGAGCAGCTTGGAATTCGCGTGGAGTACTCCCACCATGAAGTAGGCCCCTCGCAGCACGAGATTGACATGCGCTACGCCGATGCTTTGAAGATGGCAGACGACTGCATGACCTACCGAATCACCGTCAAGGAATACGCCATGAAATACGGCCATCACGCGACCTTCATGCCTAAGCCGTTGTTCGCTGAGAACGGGTCGGGGATGCACACGCACCAGTCTCTGTTCAAGGGCGGGAAGAACGCCTTCTTTGATGCTGACGACCAGTACTACCTGTCCGAGACAGGCAAGGCTTTTATCGCTGGGCAGCTCCGCCATGCGCGCGAGATGAGCTCAATCTTTGCCCAGTGGGTCAACTCCTATAAGAGGCTTGTTCCAGGCTATGAGGCTCCCGTCTACGTGGCTTGGTCACGTCGTAACCGCTCGGCCCTGGTGCGGGTTCCGCTCTACCACCCCGGCAAGGAGCAATCCACGCGGATGGAGCTGCGTTGCCCCGATCCAGCCTGTAACCCCTACCTGACCTTCGCTGTACTTCTGCACGCAGGGCTGGATGGGATTGAGCAGGGGTATGAGCTGCCAGAGCCGATGGATCGCAACCTCTACAACTTGAGCCCTGAGGAGCGCAGCCGCCTTGGTATCGAGCAGCTCCCAGAGACCCTTGGCGAGGCCATCGAAGTAACGGCCGAATCTGAGTTGGTCCTGCGTGCGCTCGGAGAGCACGCCTTCAACCGCTACGTGGAGATCAAGCGTCGCGAGTGGGAGGAGTACCGAGTGCAGGTAACTCAGTGGGAACTTGACCGGTACCTGCCGGTCCTCTAGATCCTCTTAAGCGTCCGGGTCGTCAACAGAGCTTGGCTCTGGTGCCTTGGCCAACCGCGACGGCCACCAGATCTTCGGGCCAATGTCGAAGACAAGCGCTGGCACCAGGATTGAGCGGACGATCAGAGTGTCCAAGAGGACGCCAAAGGCGATCACAAACCCGATCTCCGTCAGGTAGACGACTGGCAGAACCCCAAGGACCGCGAAGGTGCCAGCGAGCACGATTCCAGCGCTAGTGATGACCGCGCCGGTAACCGCCAAGCCCCGCAGCATTCCCTTGCGAGTGCCGTGCTGGTGTGTTTCCTCGCGCGTGCGAGCCATGAGGAAGATGTTGTAGTCCACGCCCAGCGCCACCAAGAAGATGAACGACAGGAGCAGCAGTGACGGGTCAGAGCCTGGGAATCCGAAGATGTACTTGAAAACAAGGGCTCCAGTTCCAAGCGAAGCGAAGAACGAAACGATCACCGTGATGATCAGAAGCAGAGGAAGCACCAGCGCCCGAAGGAGAATGGCGAGTATCACGAAGACCACCAACAGGACGAGTGGCATCACAACCCAGTTGTCGCGAACGTTCGCGGCCTTCAGATCGGTTTCGATTGCTGACACTCCGCCGATCAGGACGGTGCCCTTCCCAATCGCAGGGTCATCCGCAAAGTCCTTGCGGAGCTGCTTCACATCGCTGTAGGACTTCTCTGCGTAGGGGTTCTGAGCGAGGATCGCGTTGAACACTGTGTTCTGGCCCGCGGTGAGCTGGGTGGACTCCGGAGCTACGGTGCCGATCACACCCTTGTCAGCAGCGAGCTTGGCCCGGACTGCAGCAACCTTCGTTGGATCGGTCACGACCACATTGACCGGCCCTGATACGCCAGCAGCCTGCGGGAAGTTTGAATCGATCAGCTTCTGTCCCTGTACAGACTCGACTTCACCGCGGAAGGAGTTTTGCTGGGTGAGGTTGTCGTTGAACTGGGTAAGGCCAAGGCAGAGGACCAGGAGCCCGGTGAGGGTGCCGATCCAGACAGTTCGAGGCTTTGCCAAGACCTTCTCTCCGACCCTGCGGAAGACGCCATGGGTCTCGTCGGTGCCGCTGTCACCAACCTTGGGAACGAAGGGCCAGAATGCCTTGCGTCCGAAGGTGACGAGCAGGGCAGGGAGGAGGGTGATCATGGACACCATCGCCATGAACACACCAATCGCTCCAGAGGGGCCAAGGCCCTTCGTCCCGTTGACCTCAGCAAGGTTGAGGCAGAGGAGCGCCAGGATGACTGTGCCGGCCGAGGCAACAATCGCGGGGCCGGAACGCTGGAGGGCAATTCGGATCGCTTCGAACTTGGACTCGTGCTTGCGTAGCTCTTCCCTGTATCGCGCAACCAAGAGCAAGGCGTAGTCAGTACCGGCGCCGAAGACAAGGACGGACATGATGCCCGTCGATTGACCATTGAGAGTCAACCCGTTCTTGGCAAGGAAGTAAGCGGCTCCACGGGTCGCAGCTTCAGCGAAAACGACCGTGAAGAGTGGGATTGCCCAGAAGATTGGACTCCGGTAGATGATGATGAGAAGAACGAACACCAAGCTGAGAGTCGCCAGCAGGAGAGTGCTGTCAATCCCGCCGAAGACCTTGATCGCATCGGCTGAGAAGCCTCCGCCGCCCGTCACCTTGGCTTCGAGTCCGGCTGGACCGCCGCTGACTGTCTTGCGGATTGAGTCCACTGACTTGAGGATGTCGTTGCCCTCGCCAGTCGAGTTGAGGTTCAGCGCAAGGACTGCTGCCTGCCCGTTCGGGGAATAGTCAGCCTGAGGTGCGATTGAGGGAACTTCACTGGGAGTTCCGCCCTTGATTTCGCCATTAGGACCTGTGTCAAGCCCTGCAGCAGCGCACTGCTTGGCAATGGCTTCGGCTGCTCGCTTGGACACGGTTGTGTAGGAGATGATCGGAGGCGGCTGGCATGTCATTACGAGGATGTCGCGCTGGATAGCGGCCTTGTCTGCACCAGTTAGCCCTGAAGCGCGGCTGAACACGACAAGAGTCGGGATCGTCTCGCTCTTCTGAGCCTCGTTGACGATGTTGAGTGCCTTGACTGACTCGACGTTGGATGGGAGCCAGGAGGACTGCTCGTTCTTGGTGACTTTCTCAAGCTCGCCACCCGCTGGGCCCAACGCGCTCATCCAGACAGTCCACCTTCCAATCAGTAGGCAA
>CAZZKI010000171.1:0-3778 GCA_964654785.1 uncultured Solirubrobacteraceae bacterium | reverse complement strand
TCGGAGGCGTTGCCACCGGCGGCTCTTCTTATTATGTGGGCCAATGGCATCGCCCTCTCCAGAAGTCATTCGACGCCGCAGGGTGGTGGCCGTTGCAGTTCTTGGTGTGCTGCTGGCAGTTGTCGGCGTGGCGATCGCCTCAGCATTGAGCGGCGGAGGGTCAACTCCTCCACAGGCGAAAGCCGGGGCTTCAAGCACAACCTCGTCGGCTGATTCGGGGTCTGCCTCAACCACGGCTACGACGACTGCCTTGGCCGACAACCCACAGAAGATCACCCCTCTGGTTCCGGGCACAGCCAAGGTGATAACCGAAGCGCAGGGCAACCCCCGCCAAGTCGCTCTGACCTTCGACGACGGTTTCTGCCCGGACTGTGTGAAGAAGATCGTGGACACACTTGAGTCCACTGGAGCCCATGCCACCTTCTTCCCTAACGGTCGCTACTCAGCCAGTTGGAACCCGCAAGCTGAGCGGATCAAGAAGATGGTTGCTTCGGGTCAGCTGACTCTCGGTAACCACACCTTCAGCCATAACGCTTCAACCCAGATTGGCCCAGAGGCGTTCGGGCAGGACCTCCAGCGCAACGAGGACTGGATTGAGAAGACATTTGGCCTCACCGGCCGGCCATGGTTCAGGCCGCCATATGGCGACTACAACTCGGGCACTGTGGAAAAGGCCGGTGAGCTTGGCTACACGAACGTCGTGATGTGGAGCGGGACTGTTGCTGACTCAAGCGTGCGGACTCCCAAGTACATCCTCAACGCGATCAAGTACTGGGCCAAGCCAGGCCGGATCATCCTGATGCACGGCAATTACCCTGCGACCGCGCAGGTGCTGCCAAAGATCTTGACAATGCTCAAAGGGATGAACTTGCAGCCAGTAACGATGGCCGAACTTGCCAAGAACGGCACTCGGTCAAACAGTCCGTCAACTGGTTACTAAAGGACTAAGTCCAAGTCGTCGCGGGTCAGGTCTGCCTGGCGCAGAATTGAGCGCAGAGTTCCAGGCGGGAGATTCTTGCGACCAGCGGGGAGAGTGACCGTGAGGGTCGGATTTCCAACTCGCTTGAACTTCTGGTGGCTGCCACGCTGAGTGACAAACACGAACCCGTGCCTTTCAAGCCCTTTGCGTATTTCTTTAGATGAGTACTGCCTAGGCACGGTCCACAGGGACCGTGTGGTGGCTGACCGTTCTGGCCGAGTCAACCTCTGCGTCAGTCATTCCATCGAGGTGAAGCTCTACTGCCTCTTTCACCATGGCGATGGCCTCCTCAGGAGTGTCGCCACAGCTGGCGACATCGAAATTGAGGCATTGAGCGGTGAACTGATCACCGTCCCGGATCACGACTACTTCAACCGTGAGGCTCTTCTTCGTCGAGATGCTCATAACTTCAGAGTAGACCGCACGGCCGCGTCTGCCAAGGCCCTGCGCAAAATTGTTGCGATTGGCGCTAGCCGTTGGCGACGGCGGCGCGCATTGCAGCGTCAAGGCCCATCGGCGAGTCGTTGATTCCCGCCGGTGGCGGGGTGGTAACGATCGTCTCGGCCTTGAGGCCTTCAATAAGCGGCTTGGCAACGCCGCTGTCCACAGCTGTAACGAAGCCGATCCAGTGGGATGAAAGCTTCGGGGTAAGGACTGGCACTCGGATCACGATCGGCTTGCGACGCCCAAGGGCATTAGCCAAGGACAACATCATCTGGCGATATGTCACGACATCGGCGCCGCCAAGTTGGACTTCGCCGTTGAGGTTTGGAACTTCAGCGCAGTGAAGAAGTGAAGTGACAAGGTCTGTGACTGCGATCGGCTGGGTGTTCACATCAATCCAGCGCGGGCAGATCATCGCTGGCAGTCGCTCAACGAGGTGGCGAAGCATGATCAGCGAGGCTGACCCGTCGCCGATCACAACTGCGGCGCGGGCGTAAACAAACTCAGGCGCAGAGTCCTTGAGGATCTCCGCTGTTTCGTGGCGGCTTGTGAGGTGCCCAGACCCCTCTCCATGGTCGGGCCCAAGGCCGCCGAGATATATGACTCTCCGCACGCCTGCCTTGCGGGCTGCCTCAGCGAAGTTCGTGGCTGCTCGGCGATCCCGCTCAGCAAAGTCGCCGCCGCCAGTCATTGAGTGAATTAAGTAGAAGGCGACCTCAACTCCATCAAGCGCAGCGTCAAGACCTTCGCCGCTCAGGACATCACCCTTAGCAACATCCCTGGCTTGGCCGGCAAGAGCCTCTGGTTTGCGCGCAAGGCAACGGACTTCATGGCCCGCTTCTTCAAGGACGGGCAATAACTGTTGGCCTACGTAGCCAGTAGCGCCTGTGAGCAGGATTCGCATCGGTTTCAGCTTAAGGGCGCAGAGTGCTTATCGCTACTGCTGCGGCGGGACTCCGCCGCCACCTTGGCGGTCGTTGTCCATGACCATCTTGATGATCGAAAGCAGAAGGCCGACAACACCACAAACCATCAGGATCGTGCCGAGCGTCTCAAGGTCAAGGCCGTTCACCTGATCGGTGATTGCGAATCGAGCAATTGCGCCCAGCGCAATAACGAAGAGTGAGAAAGCTGCTGCCATGCCTGTGAGATTAACGGCGCACCCGGCAAACCCTGCTTCGGTAGGCTGCCGCCCATGACTTCAATTCCCCAGTACTCACTTTCAGAAGACCAAATCGCCATCCGTGACCTCGTGCGTCAGATCACGCAGGAGCGCATCGCTCCACGTGCTGCAGAGATTGACGAGAAGGGTGAATACCCACACGACCTTCGCGAGCTTCTCGCTGAGCAAGGCATCTACGGCCTCGCGATCCCGGAGGAGTACGGCGGAACCCACACAGAGGAGGGCTGCGGCACTCTCACTCTCAACATTGCGATTGAGGAGATCAGCAAGGCCTGTTCCTCAACCGCTTTGACGCTGATGGTCGCCGAGCTGGGCACCTTGCCGGTTCGCATTGGTGGCAATGAAGAGCAGAAGCAGCAGTGGCTGCCCAAGGTTGCAAGTGGCGAGTGGAGTCCAGCGTTTGCGCTGAGCGAGCCAGAAGCTGGTTCAGACGTTAAGTCAATGCGCACGACTGCAGTCCGTGATGGGGACGAGTACGTCATCAATGGTGCAAAGAGCTGGATCACTAACGCCGGCATCGCAGATTGGTACTCCGTCTTCGCTGTTACCGACAAGGAAGCTGGCCACAAGGGCATCAGCGCTTTTGTTGTTCCAGCTGACACGCCTGGCTTCAGCGTTGACAAGCTTGAGCACAAGATGGGAATCAAGGGCAGCCCAACCGGTGGCCTTTCATTCACCGATGTGCGTATCCCAGCCTCATACCGCCTCGGCGAAGAGGGTGAAGGTTTCAAGATCGCAATGCAGACTCTTGACCGCAGCCGCCTTGGTGTGGCAGCGCAGGGCCTCGGAATCGCGCAGGGCGCTCTTGACTTCGCTGCGGCGTATGCGAAGGAGCGTCAGGCATTTGGCCAGGCGATCATGAATTACCAAGCTGTTTCATCCAAGCTTGCTGACGCTGCCATTGGCTGCGCCGCTGGCCGTGAGCTTCTCTACAAAGCAGCTTGTGGAGTGGACCGCCAAGAGCCAGGCTTTGGCGCCGTTTCCTCCATGGCCAAGGTGTTCAACGCCGACCACGCGATGAAGACAACTGTTGACATGGTTCAGATCCTCGGCGGCTATGGGTACGTCAAGGAGTACCCAATGGAGCGCATGATGCGCGACGCCAAGATCACTCAGATCTACGAAGGCGCCCAAGAAATCCAGCGTGTCGTTGTCGCCAGGTCGCTTTAGTC
>CAZZKI010000170.1:0-3843 GCA_964654785.1 uncultured Solirubrobacteraceae bacterium | reverse complement strand
TCCGGATTATGAGTCCGTCGCTCTAACCGCTGAGCTACCGGGGCAGCGTCATTGTGCCGCTCTTGATTGGATTAGGCATTCTCAACGCGTCTCGGAGGACACGAATGGCCAACAAAGCTGCACTTGTAACCGGAGCATCAAGCGGGATTGGACTCGCGATTGCCAACCTTCTGGGAAGCGAGGGGTACGACCTCACTGTCGCCGCGCGTCGCCCTGAAAAGCTCGAGGAGGCTGCGAACGGCCTTCGCGAGAAGGGCTACAGCGTTGTGAGTGTTGCTGCCAACATGCAGAGCGAAGAGGACATCGTTCGCGTTGTGAATGAACACCGCAACGCTTATGGACGGCTTGACGTTCTCGTCAACAACGCTGGCGTTGGCATTGGCTCACCAGTTGGTGACTTCACTGCCAAGGCAATTGACATGCAAACGGATGTCAACTTCCGTGCGATCGTGCTCTTCTACCGCGAGTGCGTTGGAATGCTTCGCGAGTCAGCGGCTGAGCACAAAAGCTCACTTGTCGTGAACACATCCTCAATCAGCGGGAAGTTCGGCCAGGGCTGGCTTTCGGTCTACTCGGCCACCAAGCACGCTGTTGTCGGCTTCACTCAGGCTATGAACAAGGAGCTCTCCGGGGAGGGCATTAAGAACACTGCCCTCTGCCCAGCGTTCGTTGACACGCCAATGACGGAGTTCGTCAAGGGTCAGGTTGCAGCCGAGGACATGATCACCCCGGACGACATCGCCGAGAGCGTCCGGATGCTTCTTCACCAATCACCCGCTTGCATCGTGCCGGAGATCATCTTCCAGCGTCCAGGCGAAGACCTCTAGGAGGGACTGAAATGGATCTAGGTGTAAATCTCGGCTACTGGGGGCTCGGCCTCACTGCGGAAGACCAACTCGCGATCGTCAAGGACGCAGAGTCGCTGGATTACTCAATGGTCTGGGCGGCGGAAGCCTACGGCTCGGACGCCGCAACAGTGCTTGGCTGGCTTGCCGGGCAAACAACGAAGATCGGTCTCGGTTCTGCCATTTTCCAGATTCCAGGTCGCAGCGCTGCGATGACAGCAATGACTACTGCCACTCTGGACCAGATTTCCGGTGGCCGATTCCGTCTTGGACTCGGCACCTCGGGGCCGCAGGTAAGCGAAGGTTGGCATGGAGTCCGCTTCGGAAAGCAGCTACTGCGGACCCGGGAATACGTGGATGTCGTCCGCATGGCCCTCAAGCGTGAGCGGCTGATCTACGAGGGCGAGTCGATCGAACTGCCCCTGCCGGATGGTCCCGGAAAGGCGCTCAAGATGACGATTGGCCCTGTTCAGGACGAGGTGCCGATCTACATTGCGGCTATTGGCCCTAACAATGTGAGACTTGTCGGTGAGATCGCAGACGGTTGGCTTCCGCTGTTCTTCAGCCCAGAGCATGTGAGTGAGTTCCGTCCATTGCTTGAGGAGGGCGCAGCCAAGGCTGGCCGGTCGCTAGATAACTTCGATATCGCACCTAGCGTCAACGCTCTGATCACTGACGACCTTGAGGGCGCTCGCGACCTCATGCGGCCATTCATCGCCCTCTATGTGGGTGGCATGGGACCGAAGGACAACAACTTCTACACCAAGCTTGTCAGTCGCTACGGCTTCGAGGAGGCCGCCGGAGATATCCAAGACCTTTACTTGGCCGGTAAGAAGGAAGAAGCTGCTGCAGCGATCCCAGACGAGCTGATCGACCTTGTTTCTCTCGCCGGCCCGCATGACTTCGTGAAGGATCGGATGAAGGCATTCAAGGAGGCTGGCGTGGGAACCCTCACGGTGACTCCGATTACGTTCACTCGCGAGGAGCGAATTGACCAGCTTCGTCGTATCGCAGCCATCCGCGACGAGATCTGATCCGTCGCGGTGAGCCGCCGCGTCTTCGTCAGCGCATTCGGTGACCCAGGCCACGCGTTCCCAGCTATTGCACTGTCAAGGGAGTTGGCCTCCCGAGGTGTGGACGTATGGCTTGAGACTGCCGAACGTTGGCGGTCTTCAGTCAGCGACGTAAATGTCGAGTTCGTGGCTGCGCCAGAGTTCCCTGTCTTCCCTACTGAAGGGAACCCGCTCTCTCCCTACGAAGCCGTTGAAGCGGCCATTGAGTTCACGCGTCCGGCGATCAGGAGCGCCAAGCCGGACATCGTTGTGCACGACATCTTGACTCTGGCTCCCGCCATTTCAGGGGAATTGGAAGACATTCCCGTCGCAACGCTCATTCCACACGTCTCACCGGTCACGGCTCCCGGCGCCCCGCCATACGGACTGGGCGCGAGGCCCCCGCGTACTCCGTTCGGGCATGCCCTGATGGGCGCCCTTCAGCGGCCGATCCGCAGAGGTCTCCAACTTGGCTTAGATGAATACAACGGGCTGAGATGCCGTGTTGGGCTTCCACCCAGATCAGGGCATCATGCTGCGCTCTCGCCAACGCTTGTGTTGGTAGGCACGTTTCCGCAGCTGGAACATTCCCCCCCGGAGGATCCTCGCTTTCGGATTACTGGACCTCTCTTTTGGGAACCCGACTACCCCGCAGTGGACCTGCCGAGCGGCGACAAACCTCTTGTGCTCGTCGCCCCGTCCACCGCTCAGGATCCAAGGCACAAGCTCTTGAGAGCCTGTCTGGAAGGGCTTGGCAACCTTGACGTGCGGGTTCTCGCAACTTGGAACCGCAGGCCGCTTGAGAACCCACCTCCCATTCCGGCAAACACAAACTTCGTCGAGTGGATGTCGTACTCCAAAACGATGCCAGCGGCTGCTTGCGTTGTCTCGCATGGCGGCCACGGCACCGTGGCCCGGACACTTGAAGCTGGAGCGATTCCGGTGGTTGCCGCCTACGCAGGGGACCAATTTGAAAACGCAGCCCGTGTTGATTCAGCGGGGCTTGGCGTGCGTGTTCCACGAAGGCTGGTAAGCCCAGAAACCATCGGCCTCGCCGTGGACCTCGCACTCTCGAAACCAGAGTTCGCTGACAACTGTCGGCGAATAGCTGATTGGAGCCTTTCTCACGACGGTGCGACCGCCGCGGCTGACCTCGTGCTTGCCGCCTAAGGAAAAGCTCCGGGGGTGGGACTCGAACCCACAACCCTTCGATTAACAGTCGAATGCTCTGCCATTGAGCTACCCCGGAAGGACGCCTGAGATTATCGGTAGGAGCGAAGCGGTGCGGCCACCGGTTAGACCGCACCCGAAGGTGGTACCGAGCGCATCGCCTCTTCCAAGTCCTCGGCAGCATCGTCAAGTTGTCGTTTGATTGACTCGCGCTCAAGTGCCAAAGCACCGACGGCACCTGGGTCGGAACGACGCGCGGCGTCAATTTCCCGATCAACTCTCAACTTCTCGAGTTGAAGCCACTCGAATTCAACTGCGGCAGACGCTCCTGTAAGGGTGTCTGCAATTGACAGGAGTTCAGCGATGAGCGACGCGAGCGGATCCTCAGGATCGCTCGGGAGATCGGCGAGAGGATCAGTCAGGTGAGCACGAAGGTGGATAACTGCCCGCCGCTCAAGATCCCCGGTGAAGTGACGATCTAGATCAACCTGTGCAAGCTTCTGCGCCCCGGAGTGCCGGTCCGACAGACACGTTGCGAGGAACGCCCGCTCTGTCCTGCTCAAACGAGCAACCGGGCTGGGCGAGTCGGCGACCTGTTGCTGCGACGCCGGCCGGCTGACAGCATCCCCGGAGCTCGGGGGAACGCCGGCGCTGACAAGTGAAGAGGCGAGCTCGGAAGACAAACCCAGTTCAGTCGAAACTCGAGCTACGAGCTCCTCTCTCAACACACTTGGCGGTTGCGCTGACAAAACCGGACGCAGCTGTGCGAGCGCGGC
>CAZZKI010000169.1:0-3855 GCA_964654785.1 uncultured Solirubrobacteraceae bacterium | reverse complement strand
TGGCGTCCAACTGGCTTGGTCTCGAACATGTCGTAGAACGTCGCAACTGCTGCAGCTTGGCCGGGCGTGATCCGCATTACGCAAGCGACTTGCTCGATCGCCTCAGGTGAGCACCAGCCGTGGACCTTCTGCGCAGCGTGAAGTGCAGGGATAAGGGCTGACTGCGCTTCCGGGTAGGCGGCCATCTTGGCTTCGATCTCAGCTCGCAGGTCCGCAGGCACATGGACTTGGGCTGGGTCTGGAATGCCCGCAGGGTCCTTGCGCAGGTCAGCTGCGTCATCCCAGCCTGGAATGCGCGAACCGTGAGTGAAGCGTGTGACTTCGCTCATCGGTCAATGCCTCCGAGGACAGGGTCAACCATCGCCAAGGCTGCGATCAGGTCGGCGATGTACCAGTTCTCACACATCTCAGCTGTGGCCTGGAGGTTTACGAACGAGGGGTCGCGCATGTGGACGCGCGCTGGCTTGCTTGAGCCGTCAGAGCGGACGAAGCAGCCGAGCTCACCTCGCGGTGACTCGATTGGGTAATAAGCCTCGCCTTCGGGAACGCGGAAGCCCTCAGTCACAAGCTTGAAGTGGTGGATCAGCGCTTCCATTGAGGTCGCAAGCTCTTCGCGTGGCGGAAGTGCGTACTTGCGGTCCTCAGTGATGTGCGGGCCCTCGGGGAGTCCGTCAAGTGCCTGCTCAATGATCTTCACTGACTCGTAGAGCTCAGCGTGGCGGACGCGGTAGCGGTCGTAGTTGTCCCCAACCGTTCCAACCGGAATCTTGAAGTCGAAGTCCTCGTATGAGGAGTAAGGAGCTGCCTTGCGCAGATCCCACGGGTTACCGGCTGCGCGAAGCAGCGGACCAGTCACGCCGTATTGGAGAAGGCGATCGGCAGGCATTGGGCAGGTGCCGCGGAGGCGCTGCAGGACGATCTCGTTGTTCTCAAGCATGTCCGAGTACTGGTCGGCGCTCTTTGGCATGCCCTTGATGAACTGGCGCAGCTTCTTCTCAAAGCCAACTGGGATGTCGTCCATCACGCCGCCAACTTGGATGTAACGGGTGTGCATCCGCTGGCCGGAGCTCATCTCGAACAGGTCAAGGATGTTCTCGCGTTCGCGGAAGCAGTACCAGAACATGGACATTGCGCCGAGGTCCAAGGCACTGGTTCCAAGCCAGACCATGTGGCTCATGATCCGGTTGAGCTCCATGTGAATCACGCGCAAGTATTGGGCGCGCTTTGGAACTTCAATGCCGGCGAGAGTCTCCACCGACCCGCAGAACGCCATTGCGTTGAAGTAGTAGGAGAGGTAGTCCATCCGCTCAACAACTGGGATGACCTTCCAGTAGGCCTTCTGCTCAGCTGTCTTCTCAATTCCTGTGTGGACGTAGCCGATCATCGGCTTGATGTCGCGTACAACCTCGCCTTCGAGGGTCACGATCAGTCGCAGAACGCCGTGCGTGGCAGGGTGGTGGGGGCCAATGTTGAGGGTGAGGAGCTCGCTACTGACACCCGTTTCCGGGTCATGGTCGAGCCGCTCCATCGTGATGGACTCCTCCATCTTGCGGTAGTCAGAGATGCTCACTCTGTCCACCCCGGCATTGACTTCTCGTTGTAAGTGAAAATGATCTCCTCGCCGCCGACAGGGAAGTCACGGCGCTGCGGGTGACCTTCGTAGTCCTCGGGCATGAGGATCCGGCGCATGTCCGGATGGCCTTCAAACTCAACGCCAAACATGTCGTAGACCTCACGCTCGGGGTGGTTGGCCCCAATCCAAATGCCAGTAACTGTGGCGACGCTTGGCTTTTCAGCAGTTACACGGGTCTTGACGGAGATGCGGTCTGCGTTCTCCATGTTGAGGAGCTCATAGACGATGCCAAGACGCGGCTCCTCTGGCCAGTAGTCAAGGCCATGGAGGGAAGCGAGGAAGTTGTAGCCGCGAGCGTGCAGGTCCTCAATTACTGGCAGCACTGCCTCAGGGGTGATCTCAATCTCAGCGCGCCCACGGTCGTGGCTCGTGCCAACGACTGCGCCTGCAGCCTTGTCGCGCAGGTCTCCTGCGATCAGCTCAAGGCCAGTTGCGTCAGGCACTTGGGCCCTCCGCGATGCCAGGCCGCGGAGTTCCGAACACGTTCACAGCGTCGTCTGACGAGTGCAGTGGCAGTACTTCCTCGGTTCCTTCAGCGCCGTAGCGCTTGCGCCAACCCATGTTCGGGTCGCCTTGGATCATGTCTCGAAGTTGGAGAATCCCGTGCATCAGCGCCTCTGGGCGGGGCGGGCAGCCCGGTACATGGACGTCCACAGGCATGAACTTGTCGGCCGGCACGATTGCGTAGTTGTTGAAGACGCCCTGGGATGAGCAGCATGCGCCCATCGCGATCGTCCACTTGGGCTCAAGCATCTGGTCGTAGATGCGGCGAACGACGGGTGCCATCTTGATTGACACACGGCCCGAGAGGATCAGCAGGTCAGCCTGGCGTGGTGACGCGCGGAACGCCTCAAAGCCAAAGCGGGCAACGTCAGCGCGGGCGCCGACCATTGTCATCATCTCGATCGCGCAGCAGGCAAGGCCGAAGGTGGCTGGGAAGAGAGCGTTGCCGCGGGCCCAGGACACAGCCTTGTCAAGGGTGGTCGTGATGATCCGCTCCTCCACGTACTTCTCAAGCTCCGCACCTTCCATGTCGCCTCGCAACATGTCCCGAGCGCGAAGTTGGCTTGCGCGGAATGCGTCAGGTCCCTCAGTTACCGCCATGACAGTGCTCCTCTGCGCCAGACATAGCCAAAGCCGATGAAGAGAAGAACTACAAACACCATCGTCTCTGCAAGTGCGAAAGCTCCAAGAGCCTTGAGGTTTACGGCGATCGGATAGAGGAGAACGATTTCGATGTCGAAGAGGATGAAGAGCATTGCGATCATGTAGAACGAAATGCCGAAGCGGAAGCCCTGCTGAACCTCAGACGGGAGGCCGCACTCGTAAGGTGACGTCTTCGCAGCCGAGCGACGGTTCGACTTAGGCCCAAAGAACCCGTTCATCAGGGCAAAGGCCGTGCCAACTATTCCCCCGAGGAGAAGGAAAACAATTGCTGGAAGGTAGGAGTTCAGCATGAGGGCGGATACCGGTTATAGCACCGGGCGGGGGTACTTTGTAACAACCTGTTACTTAGTGATTTTTCGCACTTTCACAGGCCCTGCAAACAGCGAGAAAAACAACACATGACTAGTACGTACGAGCTTCTTTGCGAGATTGCCGCTGTCGGCTGCTTGATCGCTGCCGTAATTGGCGCCGTTGCCTTCAGATCCGGCTTCGCCCACCCACGTGCCTGGCTTGCGATCCGCATGGCTCAGGGCATGATCATTTCGATCGCAGCATTCGGCGCAGTACTTATGGCCGGCGTTGGCGAAGCTGGCCACACACTTCAATACGGCTATTCGCTGATGGCAGCCGCAGTCTCGTTCGCAGCTGAGCAACTTCGACTCGCCTCTGCCCAGACTGTCCTCGCCCGGATCGGCGTAACTGACTCCGCGGGAGTCAACGCTTTGCCAGAGGAGGAGCAGGAGCGGCTGGCCCGACAGATTGCGTTGCGCGAGCTTGGGGTAGAGACAGTCGCGCTGCTTGTTTGCGTCGCTCTGCTTCTGCGCGGCGCGAACCTTTACTAGGCCCGAACGGAGCTTTCAGTCAGCAAGCTGTCTGAAAGCAGTTCGGCGTGAGGGGAGAGGCCTCAGTTGGCTGCTGCGGCGAGAGACCCGTAGCTTCCGTCGAACCAGACGAGTGGCTTGCCGTTGCGGGCGCCGATCGCGGGGACATCGCCGATCACGAGCACGTGGGCTCCAGCTTCTACTGGCTTGTCGAGGTCTCATACAGCCCAAGCG
>CAZZKI010000168.1:0-3879 GCA_964654785.1 uncultured Solirubrobacteraceae bacterium | reverse complement strand
GGGCGATGCCATTGGCCCACATAATAAGAAGAGCCGCCGGTGGCAACGCCTCCGACGACTCCCCAGGGTTGGTAGGCAGCTGCTTCTCAGCAGCCAGCCAACGGTCCCGCTAACTCAGATGAGAGTGACGTTGATGGCCTTAGGGCCCTTCTCGCCAGCTTCTTCTTCGTAGTTCACCTTGGCGCCTTCGGCGAGGGAACGGTATCCCTGACCTTCGATTGCGCTGTAGTGGACAAAGAGGTCTTGACTACCCTCGTCTGGAGTGATGAAGCCGAAGCCCTTGTCATCACGGAACCACTTCACTGTACCTGTGGGCACTATTTCATTCCTTGCTGCTTGTGCCGCGTTGGCTTCCCACCCTGGGGTGACTGCCCTTCGCCTGCATCATCTCGCCGAGCATTAACTCTCGGCCTTACACCTAGAACGCTAGCAGTACGCCGGAAGCGCGGGGTGTAAGAGGATTCGCAGTCGGCTCAGAAGCCGTTGTCAAGCGTCGGCGGGCCGAGCTTCAACAGCTCAGCGTGAAGTTCCATCACGCGCGCCTTTACTGGGTCGCTGTCGTCACGGTCGTCAACGATTGCCCAAGTGCGCTCAGCGACTTCGCTGGCGTTCTGCGGGTTTGCGTCGGCAGCAAGGCGCTCAATCAGTGCCATCTCAAAGGCTTGGATCTGATCTGCAGGGTCAGCCTTGGGGATGCGAGGAAGCGGCTCGTCCACGTACATCTTCCACGTGTTCGTTGCCACGACCAATCGATTTCGCAGTACTACGCTTGCCTCCACGGGCGGGAACCTAACAACCCGGTCACACGACACGCCGCAGAACCTTCGCTATTTGCGGAATTCAGGAGGCTTTGCCGAACTCACTGGCGCCGGCTTGAGCCTGAACAAACAGGCTTTGCGTAGCGGTGCCGATGACGCCACCAACATCGGCCAGACGTGTCTCAGTAAGGCCGGTGCCGTCACCGGAAACGCGAGTCACCGACTCAAGGTGGATCCACTCACCTGCCGGCACACGCGACAGGTTCACAGTCAGGTCACCGTTAACGAACAGCCAGTCAAACCACGACAGCGGGGCGCTGATCCCATTGCCAAAGTCCGCCGCTGAACAGGCTCGCTGCTGAGGGCTCGGCTCTTCGCCTTCAACAAGTGGCACCTTGAGCCGGAACCATGCGCTGCCAGCACCTGGGTCAATCCACTGCTCTTTGTCACTTGAGATTCGGATGTCAACTGCGTGGCCAGCGAACATCGTTTCCAGTTCGTCAATCATCGTCATCGCGTTCCGAGCGTCATCAGGGGACGGGCCGGCGAAGTCGAGCATGTCCAAGACTGGAGTTGCTCCTTCCTCTACCCGCACGAAGAAGCCCACTGCGCGAACGATCGGTTTCCCCTCAACCAACATCGTTGCCCCTACCCATTGAACCCGCTTGCCAGGGCGAAGAACCTCCGTCTTCACTTCAAGCTCCGCGATCGGCACTGGGCCAAGAAGGTCGTAGGTGACTCGCGCGAGGCGCATTGGTTGGAAGGTTTCGACCTGTTCCATCTCACGCACGATCAACCCTGCGGGCGCGCCACCGTGTTGGTGGCTGGCGCTCCACGGACCGCGCGCTAGTTGCGTTGGCAGGTAGCGCCCGTCTCCAAGCGGCTTGTAGATAGCTGTGGGCTCCACCTCGCTCATTGGCGGGTCAACCTACACCCAAGCGGACTGAGCGCGAGTGTCAGCCGTTCTGGTTCTCGGGCTCAGGGTCCATCAGGATCACAGGCAGTCCGAGCTGAGCGTCCCTGTGGAACACGGCAATGTGGCGACCTGGCTGAACAGCGTCGCGCGGCGGGCCGATCATGCCTTCGAGCATCTCAGTTGCAGCCCCAAGATCTTGAGTAATGAAGCCAAGACCCCAACCGTGGGCGTGGCCTTCAGGGACATTCACTGTGTTGACAAGCTCGAGGACTGTCTCGCCAGAACGGACAAACCCTTGGCGAATCTCATTGCCCGCTTCTTCTTCGCGAACAATTTCGCGACTGAGCCTGAGCCCAAGGTCCCGCATCGCTTGTGCTGAGCGATCAAAGTCGGGAGTGGCGATCACGACTTGGTCCATTGCGATGACACCGTTCTCGTGGGTCTCACTAACCGCAGATTCGTAGACCTCAACCGGAAGCCCGTCAAGGTTGTCTGCCCCATCCGGGAGCCAGTCAAAGCCAAGGGACTCAATGCCACCCATCGGAGCGATGAACTCAATCGTCACTCCGCCGACGGCTGTGGCGTGGTCGGAAACACTAAAGCCAGCGCTGACCCAAGCTTGTGGGTCAGCGCCAACTCGCACGAGTGTCAATGCGGGGCGCCGTTCAGTTACATCGCTCATCTTCGGTTCCCCTTTTTGAGTTCTTCCCTACGCGACTGCCGGAGCGTCGGGGAGGGCGTCGAGTGCTGCCTGCAGGTCAGCCTCTGAGAACTCTGGGTCCTCAAGGTTGCCTGCGAGGTAGTCGTCATATGCCTGCATGTCAAAGAAGCCGTGACCACAGAGGTTGAAGAGGATCACGCGCTCCTCCCCTGCTTCCTTTGCCTCAAGTGCTTCTTCGATCGCACCGCGGATCGCATGGCTTGGCTCTGGAGCAGGAATGATCCCCTCGCTACGCGCGAACTTGATCGCAGCGTCGAAGGTGTCGTTCTGCTTGAACGCCTTGGCGTCAACGTGGCCACTCTTCACGAAGCCACAGAGCATTGGAGCGTCGCCGTGGTAGCGAAGTCCACCAGCGTGAAGCTCTGGCGGAACAAAGCCGTGGCCAAGGGTGTACATCGGCATCATCGGAGTCATGCCTGCGATGTCGCCGTAGTCGTATGCGTAAACGCCACGGCTCAAGGTCGGGCAAGCAGCAGGCTCAGCTGCAACGAAGCGAGTTTTTGACTCACCGTTGAGAACCCTGCGCAGCCATGGGAAGACCATTCCTCCGAAGTTCGAACCACCGCCGACGCAGGCGACGATTACATCTGGCTCTTCGCCAGCCATCTCCATCTGCTTGATCGACTCCTGGCCGATCACAGTCTGGTGAAGGAGGACATGGTTGAGGACTGATCCGAGTGCATAGTTCGCCTCCGGGTCCTGCGCGGCTACTTCAACGGCCTCGCTGATGGCAATGCCGAGCGAGCCAGTTGGCGAGCCTTGGTTGGCCTTACCAGTCTCCGTCAGGTTGCTCGGTGAGCGGTGAACTGTCGCGCCGAAGGTCTCGATCATTGAACGGCGGTATGGCTTGCTGTCGTAGGACGAGCCAGTCATGAAGATCTCGCACTCGAGGTCAAACATGGAGCAAGCGAAAGCGAGACTTGAACCCCACTGGCCAGCGCCAGTTTCGGTTACAAGCTTCTTGATGCCCGCCTTGGCGTTCTCGTAGGCCTGAGGGATCGCAGTGTTTGGCTTGTGCGAGCCACTGGGCGAGCCGCCTTCGTACTTGTAATAGATGCGCGCTGGAGTGTCGAGCGCCTTCTCAAGGCGATGTGCGCGGAACAGTGGCGTTGGGCGCCAAATCGCGTAGGCCTTGCGGACTTCCTCTGGAATCTCTACGAGCGGCTCAGCTGAAACCTCTTGTTGGATCAGGCCCATCGGGAAGATTGGCGTGAGGTCTTCGGGGCCGGCGGGCTCACCCGTGGCAGGGCTGAGTGGCGGGAGCGGTGGCTCCGGCAGGTCTGCAGCGATGTTCACCCAGTGCGTTGGGATGTCGTTCTCGCCGAGCATGTACTTCACGGTGTCGTCAGCCATTGGCCTTTCTTCCTCCAGTAGTTGGTGGGGTGCGATGTATTTGTAGGAGCAAGCCTGCCACCAAAACACGATTTGCGCCACCCCAACTCATTGCGCGACGACAATCCGGTGATTACGGGCGGCTTGGGAGT